>JAHZBS010000031.1 GCA_019423265.1 Clostridiales bacterium | reverse complement strand
AGTGCGCAAGTATCAGGCGGATCATGGATTGACGGTGGATGGTATGGCTGGGCGGGAGACACAGGTTAGCTTGTTTCGCGTATAAAAAAAGAGCCCCCAGTGTGGGAGGACCCCATAAGCAGATTGGCCCCGGATCATTCCGGGGCCTTTATACTTGATAAATCTTACTGTGATACTTGCTAAACATATAAATCATCGCATGACTAAAATAGGGCAACTGCGACCTTTTGCACAAATCTGATTTATCAGGTCAACTGTGCATAAAGAATAAGTATATGGTTTCGTCCAGAACACTATATCTCACCTCCTTTCGCATGATCAGACTCAAGAGTTAATTGGTCTATAAAATCGTTAAATATTGTTTTTGCCCGTTTTATGTATTCCATATTCAGATGTAGATATATTTCAGGGCCGATCTTTCTGATTCTTGTTAAGGTTAGCTCTTCTAAGAGATCGTCAACATATCTTCCAATTGATGAGCGTGATACATGTAGAGCTCGGGACAACTGTGAAATGGTTAAATCCCTCTTGAAAAGCTCTTTAATAATATCTAGCTTCACAGTATGACCAAAGGATTTCATAATAGATTCTATCGTCATAAAACTATAATCTACAGTTTGCTGCAAGATGGCACAACAATCACAACCTAACAGAAAAGTATAGTTTGTATTGTCGCATTGATACATGATTACATACTGAGAGAGATAACAAACAGAATACCTCTGGGCCTGAAAATTAAAAAACTCGTTTGTAATCTTGGAACAGCTTTTCAGTGCAACACTGCGGAGCTCTTCCGAAGTAAACGTATCTATGGATTTTTTTGCAATTTGCTCACATTTTTTATGGTATGCGCGAATTATAGGTAATAGGGCGGTTAAAAACTCTATGAGAGTATCAACCAAACCACTAAAATGGTAAAAGAAATAGGAGAGACTCGAGATGTCCATGTGTTTGCTTAACGCGATAATCGCATCGGATATGGCTTCGCCTTTGTTTTGAAGGACATCGTCCACATCGACAGAGCATCCACAAAGCAGTTTGGTTAGAACGAAACGTTTGAACCTGGGTTTATTCTTTAGTCCATTAATAAAGTCTTCAGGAGAATCAGCATAGAAGTTATAAGTATCTTGAAAATAGTCAGTCATAATACAGGGGGTTTTGCCATTATAGAAAAATAATGGATAGAGAACGGATGGCGGATCTAAGACATGCTTAGCCCGACGAATGGTATCGTAATGATAAAGAATGTCTTTGATTTCTGTATATTGCTGAATATTACATTCGACATTATGTCTGCTGAAAAAAACGGTTGTATAGAAAAGCATATCATATACAATACCAGGAGACTCAAGATAATTCATCTTCAATCACTCCAATCAAAATAATATGTCTTAATATTACCATAAAAATGTGAATAGCGCAAGAAAAATTAAATATAATTAAAGACTAAAATCATACGGCATTACGCCGTCAATGTCAAGGCAGGAGGCAGCGACTGTGGATGGTTATGGGAAATAGCCCAATAGCTCTCAATTGGCCTTTGGACTGTTGCTATCTGGTATGATAAGTTGGCATTCGCCAGTATGAATCGCCTTCGGCAGAGCCTGACCGACAACAGCGCAGGTCAGCTCCTCCAGATGCATGAGGTTAAACGCCGAGCGCCGTCCAATCTTGCTAGAATCACACAGAAAGACAGAGCGTCCGGCGTTTTCAATCATCGCCCGGCGCAGCGCCGTCTCCGCCTCTGAATAATCCGAGATCCATCCATCCTCGCTGAGCCCGCTGGAGGAGAAAAAACATACATCCGCATTGAAACCTCTCACCGTTTTCTGAGCGATGGGCCCGGCAAAGGCCATGGAACATTCAATCAGCTCGCCTCCCGTTGAATAGGCGCGAATCCCCGCTTTTCCCAGCATAACGGCGGCATGGACACCGTTGGTAATCACCGTCAAGTTATGAATATCTTTAAGAAGGCCTATCAGCGGCAAGACGGTCGTCGATCCATCCATAAACACAACGTCGCCTTCCCGCACCAACCGCGCAGCCGCCTTACACAGGCGAAATTTTTCTCGCTTGTTATAGGTATTGCGGAATTGGATCGGAATTTCATTGTTGGGCTCCAGGTTTAGCCGAACGCCTCCGTGACTTCTCTGAACAAGTCCCTGACTTTCTAGCTTAGCCAGATCCCTTCGAATCGTCGGCAGGCTGACATACAGCAATTCAGCCAAATACCCAACGGTAACAGTTTTCTTTTCCTGCAAAATCCGCAGGATCTCCTCCTGCCTCTGGATC
This sequence comes from Clostridiales bacterium, assembly GCA_019423265.1. Next base: position 14,274 of record JAHZBS010000031.1, on the reverse strand, counting down.
GTAATCATTGCGGCCCTCCTGATCGTTTCTGATCGCCATTCATTTTTTGCGCCATGAATTGAATGAACTTGATCGATATGATACAATTCTATCATACGATACCAAGTTGTCAAGAAGGGAGAGTCATTTATGAGAAAAATGCTGATTGCCGGACACAGAGGCAATCCCGTCGACTATGCGGAGAATACGATGCCATCGTTTCAATCGGCTGTGGATTTAGGCGTGGATATGATCGAGACGGATATCCATATGACGAAGGATGGAAACCTGGTTCTGATCCATGATCCATCGTTGGATCGGACCACCGATGGACATGGCTTGGTCCGAGATAAAACGCTATCGGAGATTCGTCGCTGCAATGCGGCTACAAAAGAGGGGGGCACTGAGCGAATTCCCACCCTGGACGAATTCCTGGACGAATTCGTGCACTATCCGAACCTGCAATTCAATCTGGAGTTAAAGGATTATCCAAGCGAGTGCGGCGCTGCCTTTGGCTACGAGTGTGTGGTCAAAGTCATCGACAGCGTGGAACGGCATGGTTTGGCTGAGCGCTGTATCCTTAACAGTTTCAACGCACAGCTCCTGGAGTACATTCACGCGAAGTATCCCCACCGTTATCGTCTGCACGGCTTCTACCCCTACCGATTTTTGCTCGATCAAAGCCGGGATCCAGCGGAATACCTTTACTGTGCCTGCCTCGTGGATGGGTCTCCATGCCCGCGCCAATCCTACTTCGACGATCTGTTGGCCAGGGGGATTGAACCGTGGCTCGGCGCATCCCTGACAGAAAGGGAAGATTTCGCCCTGGCAATCCAGCGGGGTGGGCGGCTGGTAACCACCAATGATCCCCGCACGGCAATCTCCATTGTATCCGCACTCTCGGAGGAAGAATGCCATGGCTGATGTGAACACCTGGAAAGTCGTCGCCTTCGATCTGGATGGGACTTTGACTCAGCACAAATGTAAGCTTGACGTCGATAATCGCCGGATATTGGAGCGCCTCGGACAGCGCTACCAGTTGCTCATCGTCGGCGCGGGCTCCTGCCGCCGCATATGGGAGCAGCTAGACCGCTATCCCCTCGATATCATTGGCCACTATGGGATGCAAGCGGCATCCTGCCATGACGGGGAGCTCCAGATTACAGACGATCAATCTGTCCCGGTAGATCGAAAGTGGGCCTTGACGCAGGCGATGTCTCTGCGCAAGCAGTGGGGACTTGAACGGTATCAAGGTGACAGTATGGAATTTCACGCGTCCGGTCTGATGACGTTCCCCCTCCTTGGAACAGCCGCCTCTCTGGAAGACAAGCTGGCCATGGACCCTTCGCGTGGATTCCGGCGGCGCATGCTGTCCACCGTCCGCGCCGCGTTCTACCCGTATACAGTCTTCGTGGGAGGCTCCTCCTCCTTTGACATCGTGCCACAGCCGTACAATAAACGAAACGCGCTGGACGCCTACTGCCGACGCCACCAGTTGTCAACTTCCGAGATTGTCTATATCGGCGACGACTACGGTTCCGGAGGGAATGACGAGGATGTGTACCGATCCCCCTATACCTTTCTGTGTATTGATGACTACAGGCAGCTGGCATCCTGTGTTTCTAAGCTGCTATAATGTAAAATGGATATGAGAGCAAAAGTATCAGACGCAGACACCGCGTATGCGCATAACGAATCCAAAGTAAGCAAAAAAATGCTCAGTCTAAACTGGGCATTTTTTTGATTGATCCAAACCTACCGCAGCTCTGGCACCACGTCCGGCGGCGTTTGCCCGGAAGCGAAAGCGTGCATATTCTGGGCAGCGCGCAGAAACATGGCGTCCCGCGTCTCATGGGTTGACGAGCCGATGTGGGGCGTTGTCACAACATTTGGAAATCTAAGGAGCGGGTTGGCGGGATCAATGGGCTCCTGCTGGTAGACATCAAGCCCCGCTCCATACAGGTATCCCAGAGAAAGGGCCTCAACCATCTCGGATTCCCGCACGACGGCGCCTCGGGAGGCGTTGATAAAGATGGCGGTTCGTTTCATCTTACGAAACTCTTCAAGGCCGATCATGCCCTCCGTCTCCGGGGTAAGAGGCGTCATGACGAGGATATAATCCGAAGTTTGCAGTAAAGTGTCCATGTCCGTGTATATAGCTTCCGCGTCGGAGGGGAGGGGCTTGCGGTTGTGGTATTGGACGCGCATCGAGAAGCCAAGGCGGCATCGACGGGCTACGGCCTGTCCGATGCGTCCCATCCCGATGATGCCCAGGGCCTTTTTGCTAAATTCCAGCCCAAAGAGTCCGCGCCCCTCCCGGCCATTCCAGCGCCCCTCTTTTACATACCGGTCTAGCTCGCTGATCCTACGGCAACATGCCAGCATCAGGCCAACGATGACGTCGGCGACGGCGTCATCCAGTACAAAGGGGGTGTTGGTGCCCATGACACCATGGCGGCGCATAGCGTCAAGGTGAAAATTATTGTACCCAACCCCAACATTGCTGGCGATGCGCAGTAGGGGCGCATGGGACAGCAGCGCTTCATCGACCTGCAATGAAGCGGGAAACAGTGCTGCCGCCTGAGACAAGTCCCGATGTAAAGTATCTGAATTGTTCGGATCGGTATAGATCAGCTCGAAGTCCTGCTGGAGCAGTTCACGGGTCTCAGGGGGGAGCGAGGGCTGTGCGATGACAAGTTTCGGTTTCGGCATGAATAGGGCCTCCTTAAATGTAGGGTATCGTGAATAACGTCCGCCTCACGGCAAACTCTCCTATAGCATGAAAAGAGCCGAACGCCGTGTGGACATTCGACTCTTCCTCTCAGAAGCGCGAAACGGGACTCGAACCCGCAACCCCCGGCTTGGGAAGCCAGTGCTCCGCCAATTGAGCCATTCGCGCATTGCATCTATTATTATATGATATCTTGTCTGTTTTTGCAAGCCCTTTTTTATTTTTTTTCTTTGGCATTAGGCGTAAGCTAAATTGAACAAGCCCCCACAGGGCGCCGGTTCCCCTGTGGAGGCTTTCTCCCATCAATCGCAGACGATGGTAAACTCTCGAGGCCCTTTCTTTTGGAGGTGGATGTTCTCGGTAAATTGCTTCCCCCTACAAGTAACAGTGAGGGAATACCGGCCAAAGAAGCCGTGGAAGGATGCCTCCGCCATGTCGCCTGTGTCAAGAGTGGCGCAGGACGTCCATTCCCCATGGATTAGATGCTGTAAAACCTCGTAGGCTGGTTTTGGCGTAAAATCTGCGCGAAGCAGACCGCCATAATACGAATTTTCTGCGCCATATGCGCTGCCGTCGGCGAGATTCCACCATACAATGGACTCGGTGTTAGAATGGGAAAACCAGATGCGGTACAGATGGCGGACGATCTCAGCTTGAACAGCTTCATCACCGGCTTCCTCCGAGTAGGCGGGAATCGTGACTTCGGAGATCTGCACGGGGCGGTGGAAATGCCCATAACAGTCCATAACATTATAGAGATGGCGGGGATTGTAGAAAAGCTTCGTGGCCGTTTCCTCCTCGTCGCGGGAATAGAACATGTGAAACTGCATCCCGATCCCATCGATGCGCACGCCTCGGCCCAGCAGCCCCTCAATCAGCATATAGTACTGACTCCGGGAATAATTGAACACATTCCAGATGTTGCAGTGAGCGTCATTGATCAGAAGATGGTTATAGGGAAACCAGCGCGCCGCCTCCTGGAAGCTCCAGTCCAGATAGTCGGGCTCCCGATAAAAGGGAGAGATGCCATTGACAAAGGGTTTCATTGATAACCTCCCAGTCAGGGATTCGATGTTGATACCGGGAGGCGAGCTCCTCCATCCGTTTTGCATAAAGCCGTTTGATGGCCGGGACTTCACGGGGCACCCAGTCAGGCATCCATGTATCATAGCGTGGTTAAATAGCTTACAGAAAGCGTCCTGGTACGCTTCATTAGAATGGGGGTCTTCATACTCGTCCAACATGAAGAGATTCGCGCCAAATTTAAAGTCATGCGATATCTGTTTAACCTCCACCTGCACGTGGGGCAGTGGGTGTCCCTCTTTATCGACGAAATGCAGACAGGCGTAATCCATCCGGTGTTCCTGGATTCCGCGCTGGATGCGGCCTTCCATATAGTCTTCCTGCTGCCGGAAGGTGGACAGTATGGCTTCCATTCTGGATTGGATGTGGATTTCCTCCTCGATTGGTTTAGACTGTCTACATCGTAACAGAAGATTGCGTCCACTTCATCAAATATATTTCGATCCTGTGAAATCATATTACGGAGCCAACCACATAAAATTGGGGTCTTGCACCAGATCGTCCAAGCTATAGACAAAAAGAATTTGGTCGGCGGAAATATCCTCAAGGAGAGAGAGGCCATCGACCGGGCGATAGTACCGCAAATCAATCAGATCGATTTCACGGAAATGGGCTGCCAGAAATGGAGCCAGACAGTTTGCAAAGGAATCTTTCAGGATGAGCAAGGTTCCACCGTTGGCAGAGGGATTGACGATGCGGGTCAGCGCGTGATTTCCGTTTAGAAAGACACTGTAGGGATCAACGCCGGCCAGATTGTCCGGGTAAAACATGGAGGAGGCGGTGGAAGCTTCGCCGGAGGGGTCCTCATATATCATAACCTGGACAGGAAGACATTGATCCCAGATCTCCATTGTATCCGGTTTCACTCCCCACAGCGCGCTCTTGGAGTAGGATGTCCCGTAGAAATCAGGATGCGACGCAACTTGAAATTGGCTTGGAGGCGTAGGGGAGATGGACCATTGGGATAGAAGGGCTTCATAGGCGCGATAAGCCCCAAGGCTGGTCCAGTGGTGATCCGTTCGGTAAAACAGCGGTTCCAGCTCAGCCAGCGGTTCAAAGCTGGAGGATAGATCGATCCAAGAGGCGGAGGATTCCAACTGCGCCTTTGCGAGAGAGAGGAGCTCTGCATCATAGTAGACATCATGGTTCTGAGGAAGTTTGCCGGGCAGGACCGCGCCAGCAGACGGCACGATCAGCATCGTCGCCGGGATCTCCGCGGCGCTGAGAAAGCTCCGGATATAAGAAAGATTTCTCGACAGCGCCTCATAGTCGGGAGATATCGGCTCTCGAAGCAGATAGCCGTCTTTCCCCGCGTAAATGCCATTCCAACCATTCCGGCCGGTGGCCAGGCAAAAATAGGAATAGGCGCCAACCCACAGGGTGCGGCCCGGAATATGGTCGGACACATATCGATCCATGCCCGCCTCGAAGCGGCCGTTGGCTATGGCAGAGGCGGAGACAGAGGGAAACGGTTCCAGAGTCCTTTTTTCCACAGGGGAAACGGATTTTGGCGGGAGACATAGAAAGAGAATTGAGATGATGGCAAGAAAACCGCAAAAGAAAGCGATCAGCGGCCAATTTTTCTGGGATGTATCCACGGCTGACACCTCGAAATTTGATTCTCCGGTTAAAATCGAAAATATAAAAATGGGTTATAGCTCTGGCTCACAAGCGCCGCCACACAGAGGAGCAGGGTCAAACTGCAAAGGATGAATTCCGCGGCGAAGGAACAGCGGCCTGCGGGAAGCTTGGCAAACAGCGCCTTGCCTATAGGCGTCGAAGCAACGGTTCCAACCAGCAGCAAAGGCAGATAGGACAGTGCCAGGTATCCCGCATGAGGCGAGAGAAGAACACCTTGATAGGTAAACATGGAGGTTAGATAGAGTCTCAGCTGTCCCAGATCCTCGAAGTAGAACAGCATCCATCCCAAAAGGATGCACAGAAGGCTGTACCCATGGGCGATGCCGGCGGGGGCGCGGTCCAGCCATCTTTTTAGAAATACTTTTTCCAGGGCTAACAGTGCGAAATAAAAGAGCCCCCATAGAATATAGTTATAGTTGGCCCCATGCCAGAGTCCTGTCAGGAGCCAGACGATCAAAAGGTTGAGGATGGTCCGCTTTAACCCCCGGCGATTGCCGCCCAACGGAATATAGACGTAATCCCGAAACCATGTGCTCAGGGAGATGTGCCAGCGGCGCCAGAACTCGGAAATGCTTCTGGATATGTAGGGATAGCAAAAATTCTCCATAAACTCAAAGCCAAAAAATTTTCCAAGGCCCCTTGCCATATCGGAATATCCGCTGAAATCAAAATAGATCTGTAGACTAAAGGCGATAGCGCCCAGCCAAGCGCCCACCAGCCCAGGTTGAGCGCTTGCCCGGAGGCCGTCCCACAGAAGCCCCATAGGATTGGCCAGCAAGACTTTTTTTGCGAGCCCTGCGACAAAAAGGCGGATTCCTTCCGTAAACTGAACCGCGTTTTCGTGTCGCTCTGTCAGTTGGGCCGCCACGTCCTTGTACCGGACGATAGGGCCGGCGATGAGCTGTGGAAACAGGGAGACATACGCCCCGTACGCCACAGCGCTGCGCTGCGCGTCCGTATCGCCGCGGTAGACATCGATGGTATAGGACATTGTCTGAAAAATGTAAAAAGAAATGCCGATGGGCAGCGGAATCACAGGGGCCGGTAGGCTTGAAAAAAGAGGGATCGCCCTTACAATGTCTGCCAGGAAGGCAGAATACTTAAAAAATCCAAGGAGTGCGAGGCTGGTGACGATGGAGACAATAACAAAGGTCTTTGCCAACCGTTCGCGTTGGCGGTACCGCTGGATCAGCAGTCCAAATCCGTAGCTGGACAGGATGGAGAACAGCATGACGCTTAAAAAAACCGGCTCCCCCCAGCCATAAAAGAGTAGATTTGCAAGCAGTAAGAGAGCATTGCGGAACCGTCTTGGGGAACAGTAGTATAGGAGAAGGACAAGGGGGAGATATAGAAAGAGAAAGACGAGGCTGGAAAAAACCACAAGATCATCCTTTCATGGATACGATCCCATTCCGCGAGGAGAGTTAGAAAAGACTGTCAACGGCCCTTTGCGCTGCTTTTGAGTCGTCGTCAACGAAAAGGATGACAAATTGTCCGCGCCGCACCACCACAGCATTGTTGAGCTTTGGAATTTCATCGGGGCGGTAATCCGCATATACGTCCTTCTGTGTCTCGATGCGGTCGCGGATTCGAGCCTCGATGGTGTTGGCCGCGGATTCGCTGACCGCTTTCCAGACGGAAACTTCGTCCACTGTGCCGCTATTCCCAATATAGACGCCGCCGTCCGCAACCTCCTCCGAGGTCAGGCCATACAGGGTCAGGGCGGCGTCCAGGTCGAGCTTGGAGAGCGGAGAATCACCGGTGCAGGCGTCGGACAATGTCTTGGCGGCTGTCTGAGGGTCTAGGTCCACCGCTTTTGGAGAGCAGCCGGCCAGGCATGTCAGGAGTAGGATCAGGGTGCAAATTTTTTTCATGAGGGGGCTCCTTTCAGATGGGTTCGCAGATAGTGTACCCATAGTTGGCAATATTGTATGTTAGGGTGGATGCCGTCGGCCGCCGCCTCGTCTGGAAGACAGCCGTCGCTGTCCTGCATTTCGGAGCCGGGGTCCAGGTACCCGGCGCCTGTCTCGGCGGCTAGGGCTTCCAGCAGCTGATTGTATTCCCGAATGCGAAGGTTGTTGGTATTGTATTCATTTTTGGCGGATGCGGCTGCCGACACGGGAAAGATCGCCTGCACATAGATATCCGCGCTCGGCTGGCGCTCTCGGACGGCGTCGATGACCTTAGCATACTCTTCTTTAAAGATCTCAGGATAGACCCACCCAAGTTCATTTTCTCCAAACACGAGAATGACGGTTTTGTACTGTTTGGCCTTCAACTCATCGATGACAGGGATTGTACTTCCAGCGACAGATTCTGTGAAGACGGTTCGGACGGTCAAACCCACCCGGCCATAGAAATCTGCCGAGGGAATCAGACCATAATTTTTTAGGTCAAAGACAAAAGAATTGCCGACGAAGGCCGTGTCCAGGAAAGGGTCAGCGCAGTCCTCAAGACTCGCGGCGGAAGACTCCGCCGGGGGAGGGGGCGCGGAGGAGTCTTCCCCAGGAGATTGAACAGAAGCGTTTTCTTCCGCGGAGGACATCTCTGGCCGTGAGGATGAGGATGCCTCCAGCTGTGAGGACGCCGGATTTTGCCGTTGCCGGATCACCGAGATGGTAATCAGAAGGAGGCAGAGTGCGAATGCGCTGACAAGAACGAGTAGAGGGTAAGTTGGCTTATGTAGTTTCATGGGGAGCCTCCGCCCGGAGCGATATAACGCCCGGAAAATATATTATTCACAAAGAAAGGAAGGCTTGCGGTACGCCTTCACCATGTCTTTAATACTACTCCTGCGGGTTTTAAAAGTCAATGGCTGTCCAGGAGTTTAACAATGTTTAATGGTTGCTTCAACTGTTGTAATCAGTTTGTAATAATTCGATACACTTACAAAAATAGACACAAAACCTGTACAATCCTGAATAACAGGCAAAAGCACTTGAAAAAGATGGGATTGCTGGTATATAATAAACCAGGTGAAGAGCATGAAAGAGAAAGGATGAGACCCCATGTCCGATCATGAGAAGCCCAAGAGATTAAAGAAAGGCCTCTTACAGCGATTTATTCAATATTACAAGCCGCATAAGGCATTGTTCATCACCGATATGATCTGCGCAACCTTTGTAGCTCTTGTGGATCTGGTATTTCCCAGTGCGACGCGAACCGTGTTGTCGGATGTCTTGCCAAACAAGCAGTACCACACCTTTTTTCTCATCGTACTCGTCATGGCAATTCTGTACGCCCTCCGGGCGGCGGCGGAATATTTTATCAATTACTGGGGGCATTTGTTGGGCGTCCGCATGGAATACGATATGCGGAATGATTTGTTTTCTCATTTACAGAAAATGTCCCTCACCTTTTACGATAAAAACCATACGGGTCAGCTGATGTCCAGAGTGACCAACGACCTTTTTGAGATTACAGAGCTGGCGCACCACGGACCGGAGGATTTGTTTTTATCCATTGTTATGTTCATCGGCTCCTTTTTTATCATGGTGAATATCAACTGGCAGCTGGCCATTATCGCCTATATTTTTGTTCCCATTATGGTTTTCTTTGCTATGCGGGTGCGGCTCAAGATGCGCCAGACGCAGCGGGAAGTGCGCAAGAGAGTGGCCAATATCAATTCCCAGCTTGAAAACAGCCTGTCCGGCGTGCGGGTGGCCAAGGCCTTTGCAAACGAAGAGTATGAAAAGGACCGCTTCCAGGAGGGCAACCGCGAATTTCGCGTCGCCAAGAAGGCAAGCTATAAGTATATGGCGATCTTTCAGACAGGGCTGGATAGCCTGGGCAACGTGCTGAACATCACGGTGCTCATCGTGGGAGGCATCTTCTTCCTACAGGGCCGCATGGACGCGCCGGATATCCTGGCGTTTATGCTGTATATCTCGTCTTTCATGCAGCCGGTGCGCCGGCTGTCCAATTTTGCACAGCAGTTTGAGACGGGGATGACGGGATTCGAGCGGTTTACCGAGATTTTGGATACGGATCCGGACATCCAGGATAAGCCCGGAGCCCTTGAGCTGAAAAAGGTGAAGGGCGATATCGCCTTTGAGAATGTGACGTTTTCGTACAGCGAGGGGGAGGCCAAGATTTTACATCACATCAATCTGGCCATTCCTGAGGGAAAGACGCTGGCGCTGGTAGGGCCCTCCGGCGGGGGCAAAACCACATTGTGCCATCTGATTCCCAGATTCTATGAGATCGACGGAGGCAGTATCACCATCGATGGACATGACATCCGGGATGTGACCATGCGCTCTCTCAGGAAGAACATTGGTCTTGTCCAGCAGGATGTGTTCCTATTTGCAGGGACAGTGCGGGAAAATATTATGTATGGGCGGCTGGAGGCGTCGGAGGAGGAGATGATTCAGGCGGCCAAGGCGGCCAATATCCATGAATTCATTATGACGCTGCCGGACGGATATGATACAGATATTGGGCAGCGGGGGGTGCGGCTGTCGGGAGGTCAGAAACAGCGAATCTCCATCGCGCGAGTCTTTCTGAAAAATCCGCGGATTTTAATATTGGATGAGGCCACCTCAGCCTTGGACAATGAGACAGAGGTGAAAATCCAGAGAGCCCTGGACCGGCTATCGGAGGGGCGAACCTGTCTCGTCATCGCTCACCGGCTGTCCACAATCAAAAATGCCGATTCCATCGTGGTCATGACGGCAAATGGGATCGAGGAGACGGGAAGCCACGAGGAATTGTTGGCCAAGGGCGGCGTCTATGCCAGACTGTATCGCGCCCAGTTTAAAGAGATTTCATGAGATACAAAAGGTGCTGCCGCATAGAAGCTGCGTCAGCACCTTTTGTAGCGTAAGGCTACGGCTTATGAATATCCAAAATAGTCTCGTCGAGATAATGAGTGATGGTTGTCTTGGCTTTTTCAAAATATGCGGCATTCAGGCAATAATAAATTTCCGTCCCAGACTTGCGCGCCTTTGCTATGACCAGTTCATCCAAGAGATCTTCTATGTATCGCGTAATCGAAGTGCGGGCAAGTTGTAAGCGGCGGGCCAGCTGTGAAATAGTCAAGTCTTTTTTGCGGAGTTCATTTATGATTTCAATTTTTACGGGATGCCCTATGGATTTTATGATGGATTGCATGGTAACATGGCGATAATCGATTGAGTTGGCAAAAAAGATGTGGAAATCACATCCAAGAATGAAAATGTATTTTCTATTTTGACAGGAACTTTTAAGAATATGCTGGTTTAGATAGCAAACGGAGTACGTTTGATTCTCAAGCTGGATCGAATCCCCTTCACCGGATTTCATGAGGCGTTTTCTGACCAGGCGCTCATTGTCGCCTGAGATGAATTTTTGGACGATATCAAGGGTTTGTTTTTTTTGCTTCGCATGATAGCTTTCGATCAAAGGGATGATATGTTTAAAGAAGTCAACGACTTTGCCCGCGAGCTCCCGGAAATGAAAAAACATATATGTAAAGTGCTCGATATCGACAACTTTACTTAAAATTGCCACAGCCCTTACGACGGTTTCGCCTTCTGCCAGGCAGAGTCTCTGCAGCTCCCTTTCATTAAAATAGCTGCCGAAATAATACTCCATAACGAATTTTTTAAATTTTGAGGTGTCAAGGAGGAGGGAATAGAAATCATCGATGGTATTATAAAATAAATCAACATATTGATTAAAGTAAGCGGTGACCACACAGCTCCTTTTGCCGTCACAGTAAAAAAGGGGATAGAAGATCTCGGGGGGATCCAGGACATTTTTGGAGGATTTCAGACCGTCATAATTTGATAGGTGAATCTTTTCAAATGAAACAATATCTGTAGGACATTCTACTAACTTTCGATTAAAATAAGCAACGCAGTAAAAAAAGGCGTCATGAACCACGCCAAGCGACTCATTTATCGTCATCCGCTATCACTCCAATCTACACAACGTATTTCCATGATATCATATATGTGTGAATAACTCAAGTAAAATTGGATTAAAATTCTCAATATCGTTTTAATTGTCAGCACATTTGATCCAGGAAAATAAAATTAAAATAGAGTGTAGCGGAAAGAAACGCGCTACACTCATCTATGTGTGGACTGCCTGGCGGCAGAATCCTAAAACCCGATCCGCACTACAGCGCCGGAGTCAGCGTATGCCGCTGCAGGGACGGAAAACTGCGCTGTGTGGGTGGCATCCTCATAGTGGCAGGACACCGGCTCGCCGTCGAGCAGCACCCATTTCGGGGGCGTATTGGTATGCACGGCGATGCGGAAGGAAAAAGCCTCTGGCATGCCGGGCCAGCTGCCCGCCCGCTCCCCGATGGAGAAGAGAAGTTCCTTTTCTTCAGCCGCCCATGACTGGCGCAGTAACGTGATGGCGTATTCTCCCTGCTGATATCCGTAGGTTTCGCCGTCATCTTCGTAGAGCGGGAATTCCCCCTCCCCCGGATACAGATGGAGGGTAAGCTGTTCCGGGCGGTATCCAGTGAGGCAGGGAGCCCAATCCTGTAAGGGGAGGATGGCGCCAGCTTTTACAAAGAGAGCGCCGCCCCTATTTTCAGGAGGCGTGTAGGAAAAGGAGGCATGTCCCGCATATTCCTCTCCGGTCCAAAAGTCAGTCCAGGCGCCGTCCGGCAATGTGATTGTGGAGTCGAAAGCCCCCACGAGGAGACTTCTGCCCAGCATATACTCCGTCATAATGGAATCAAATTCAGGGCACTCCGGGTAGGCAAGGCTCAGCGCGCGGGCCATGGGCATACCGGTAAAGGCCGCCTCGTATGCTGCGGAGTAGAGATACCAAAAGAGGGAGGAGCGCAGGCGTGTATAATAGCGGAACGCTGCTTCCAGCCCGTCTCCCAGAAACCAGGGATGAAGCCAGTTGCGCCAGCCCAATAGCTGTGACCAAGGCAAGAGCGAGCCGTAGTGGATGCCCTCCACCGTATCGGCTTCCATATCGCAGGTAGCGTTGCTGTGACCGCTCAGGCCAAGATTTAAAATGGAGACTAGCGTTTCATAGCCGCCGCCGGTATCACCGGCCCAAGTGGCGCAATACCGCTGGGTTCCCGCATACATGCAGGCGCTGTAAATGAGCGCGCGCTTGCCTGTGTAAGAGGAATAACCCTCTTTCATCTGCTTCCCGTACAGAACGGGATAGACGTTGTGGACTTCGTCGTCCAGATACTTGCCGGCCCAAAGGCGGTCCGGGTGCTCCAAGGTCTGATTGGCGCCGTCGAGTTTAAAAGCGCTGGCTCCATTGTCCACAAATTTTTTTAAGTGTTCGAACCAAGGCTCGCCGGGTTTCGTGATCGTATCCATATAGACAGCCTGGGATAGATGCGCATCGTTGATGGCAGCGCCGCTGAAATCACGGGTGCCGCGGGTTTGCTCTTCCTTTTCCTCTTCCCACAGCAGATCATAGTCATTGCAGAGCCACAGGCTGAGCTGAAACCCCATGCGGCGAAGGGATGCGAAGAATGTCCATGGACCGCTCTGATTGTCAGGATTCCAATGGGGAATGTAGAATCGAGTGGGATCCCATTTTTTGTTGACGGAGAAATCATAGTGGGTTTCCATCCAGCCGGGTTCGAGTCCCATGATGTCGCAGGGAATGCCCTCACGCCGAAAATCGCGGCAGTTTTCCAGCATATCGCGGGCGCCTTCCTCCTCGTTGCAGACGAACGTCAGGCCATAGGCGGCCTTGGGCAAAAGCAATGGCTTTCCGGCAATATCCGTATAGAGATTCAGGGTGGAAGGCAGCGTCCCGCCTAGAAATACGTAGAAATCTAAAAGGCCCTTGGGGGAGTCTACCAGCAACCGGGACGGATCCTCAGCTCCCAGATCATAGGTGTGGCGATATGTACAATTGACGAGCAGGCCCCAGCCGCGAGAACTCATCACATAGGGGATCGGCCCGTAGCAGCTGACATTTGCCTGCCAGAGATCGGCCTTATGTCCGCGCTTCATCACCATCGACCGTGTTTCATCCCCGAGGCCGAAGAGGCGTTCGGTATCATCTAAGTCCAGGGCAATGGCGAATCCCTGATCTAGGCCATTCTTAGCCAGCCGCTGCGCAAATTGAAGACAGATTTTGACTTTCTCATTTGCAATAGTCAGCCGGCATTCCGAAGGATCTAACTCCACCGTGGCGCCGCAGTAGGAGAGGGTGGGGAGGGGTTCCGATTCCTGCCAGACCGCGTCGGGATGGTCTCCGGTTTTCAAAATCCCATATCGGGTGAGCATGGATTCCCGATCACTTTCAGCATCCGAAAAGCGGACGCGAAAAATATCGGGCATAACCGCCTGGACAGAAAGGGAGCGGCCATTGGATAAACGAATATCTGCCATTGTCGTTGGTCTCCTTTTTATGGATTAATTCGCTCCTATCATAGCATAGAAGTCTCGGGGCGTCAACGAGAATGATTACAGAAAACAGGAGCTGTTCCACAAAAAGAGGGCCGTCACAAAATCAGAATTTATACGAGAACCTCGGCGGTACTTAGTATAAAATTCTGTTTTGCGCCAGCCCCTCTAACAGGACAAGTTATAGCAGTTCTTTCCGCAGCGCTTCACCTGATTTTGGACTCAGCAGCGCGGGAGGAATATCCAGCACAGACTTGGCGCCAAAGTCACCATTGTCTGCGAGTCTGACGGCAGCCCGGGCATAAGCCGCCAGAACATTCGCTGTAAACTCAGGGTTGGAATCCAGCTTTAAAGAGAACTCCACGACGTGATTGTGCTCCTGTTCCAGCCCCGTCTTTCCGGTGCGAATCACGAAGCCACCGTGGGCCATGGCGCCGTGATTGGCCTTCAGTTCGTCTTCGCTGATGAAGTGGACAGTCGTATCGTAATCGGAGAAATAATTTGGCATCG
>JAHZBS010000309.1 GCA_019423265.1 Clostridiales bacterium | reverse complement strand
AACGCGAAAATATGGCAAATTGGACTTTTTTCATTAAATAACGCCGCGACGAATCTAGCGCTGTTTTTGATGATGCAGTATTCCTATTTCACCCAAAATGTTCTCGGATTGGTGGCGGTTGTCATCGGTCTGATTTTAACCTTTACCCGGGTTTTCGACGGGATCACCGACCCTATCATGGGATTTATTGTGGACAAGACAAAGGGAAAATTCGGCCGCTTTCGCCCCTTCATGCTCCTGGGCAATGTGGTCATCTGCCTTACTCTTTTGGCCATCTTCAATACGCCGACCCACTGGTCCTCGGGGGCGAAGTATGTGTATACCACCGTCCTGTATTTCATCTACGTCTTGGGATACACCTGCCAAACCATCTGCACCAAGGCAGGGCAAGCCGTGCTGACCAACAACCCGAAACAGAGACCGATCTTTTCAGGGTTCGACGGAGTGTTGACCACCCTGATCAGCGCCTTAGTTCCCATGCTCTTAACCACCATTTTGGCCGGCAAGTATTCCACCGGGGCCTTCGCGCCGGATAAGGGGTTGATCAATCCCGCCATGTGGAAGGAAGCGGTGATCATCATCTGCGTGATTTCCTTTGTCTTCACGATCCTGGCGATCATTGGGATCTGGAAGAAAGATCAGCCGGAATACTACGCCAATGCCGGCGGAAATCAGAAAGTCCGGTTTCGGGATTATTTGGATATTCTGTGCCACAACCGGCCGATTCAGATGCTGATCATCTCAGCGGCCACGGACAAGCTGGGACAGCTGCTGATGTCGGGGGTTTCCACCTACATTTTTGCCAATCTCTTGCTCAATTCCAGCTTGCAGGGGACTTTCTCCATGGTGCAGATTATACCCTTGATCGCGGTATCCTTTGGCGGAGTCATGATAGCTAGGAAGATGGGGCTTAAGCGGACGTTTCTCATAGGCACATGGGGCTCCATGATTATGTTGGCCGCTATGTTTCTGGTGCGCCCGAATCCGTCGGCGCCGTGGATCTTCCTGGCCTTCTATCTGGTTCAGAAGTGCATTGCCAGCGTTGGGAATGCCAGCATCATCCCCATGATCGCGGACTGTACGGATTATGAGAATCTTCGGAGCGGACGCTTCATCCCCAGCATGATGGGAACCCTGTTTTCATTCGTTGATAAGATGATTTCCTCCTTTTCGTCGCTCATTCAGGGAATCGCGCTGGCGGCCGCCGGCGTTGGCAGCGTCATCATAACGCCCAACCAGCCGGTTGGCGGGAGTTTCAACACATCAATTTTGATCTGTTTCTGTATCGTACCCATTATAGGTCATATTGCGACAGTCATCGCCATGCACTTCTATAAGTTGGATCACAAGAAGATGGAGGAAGTTCAACAACAATTGGCGGAGCGGAAAGCTATGAATGCGGGGGAAGCGTAAAAACCAAAATGCGCCGGCGCAGGTGAGAGACCTGCGCCGGCGTATTTTGGTTGAGGGGTATCTAAGAGCGCCAAATCAGCAGAGGCTGTGTCAGATCCAGCCCCCTCTGAACCTTAGCCTTGTCGGGAACATGCCCCATATAGAGGTCGGTAAAGCGAATTTCATCGTCCAGCATGGAGCGGGCAGGCTCGGCCAGCGAGGAAAGCTGACGGGCTAGATTTGTGATGACCGGGAGGGAAGCGCTCTGGCTGAGGCGGTGCAGGAGTCCCTCCCGCTCCTTGCGAAAGCCTAATACCCGAAGATAAGCGGGTCCATCCGCGAAGCCAAGCTGTTGTCTCCGCTCTTGGCGGATGTTCAACAGTATATTGAGAAGAATCCTTCGAATGCGGGCATATGGGTAGCGCTTGCATGAGATAGCCGCCACCAACTCCTCCAAATTCCATATGGATTTGGCCTGCCTGAACAATCGGTTTTCCAGGCCCTCCGCCATGTCAGCGATGTCGTGAAGCGTCTTGGGGGTATGCTGCGATAGCGCATAGTAAAAATCAGCCGACCAATCGGAAAAGAAGACAGGCCCCATCCCCTGTGAAAGGGCATTCTGGAGGGTGGCGGCTGTCATGGGAGGTAGGCTGGAGAGAATGTCTTCCCTGCGGGCAAGGCCGAGACGGATGGCAGACGCCGAAGGCATGGAATGGTTTAAATCGGGATCGGAGTACCCCCCGGACAGGCGCCGGATAGGAACGGGTTGGATGGAGGAGCGCAGGCGGAGAAGAGCCTTGTAGTATTCTATAGCCAGAATATTGTTGGGATGTCCGATGAGAGATTGCCAGTTCACATTTGGATATTGGAGAGATAGGCAGTGGTGGAGCGCCCTTGCCCTAGCGGCGGCAAATCCAAAGCCCTGGGAGAGATACGTTTTAAGTGCGCTGCGGTAAGGTGCGGGCTCTTCATGTAGGACGGCGGCGGCCGCTTGAAAGACAGGGGAGCGGTCATCCTCGCAGCCGAAGCATAGAAAGTCAAC
Organism: Clostridiales bacterium; assembly: GCA_019423265.1. The sequence goes on along the minus strand of JAHZBS010000309.1, from coordinate 536 downwards.
GATGCCCGTGTGCTCAAGGAGGGACACGGCGCCGAAAGAAAAAAATTCTGCGCTGGCGCAGGAATAGTACGTCGGAAGTTCAAGTACCAGGGACGCGCCGGCTTCCAAGGCCATGGATGTGCGGAGCCATTTATCCACAATCGCCGGCTCCCCCCGCTGGACGTAATTCCCGCTCATGACACAGACAATATCGTCAGCGCCAGTTAGAAGACGGGTTTGCTCTATATGATAGAGATGGCCCTTGTGAAAGGGATTATATTCACAGATAATGCCTGCGGTAGCCATATAAAACCGTCCTTTCTTTGTCACAGGAAGCGCGCGTGGCGCTTTTGCTCTCCCCAATCCCAACTTAATTTATTATACAAATCTTTTATTGCTAAGTCAATAAAAATAAGAAAAACTATAAAAATAAAAGAAAAATAAAGAAAAAAAGAGATATAAGAGCTAAATTGGATTTAATCTCGTATAATCGAGTTTGATTACTGAAGCTAAAATGACTAAACTATAGCTTAGAAATTAGCACTCGTTGCAAGTGA
>JAHZBS010000308.1 GCA_019423265.1 Clostridiales bacterium | reverse complement strand
CCATGTCGGAAAATCTTCTCCCCTTATATGGGTCACATCTATTTACTTCACAGAAGTGTACACTTAGAACTTTGTGCCGAGTCTTGTAATTTGCCGCCGTTTATGCTATATTTAGGTGGACTGTCAAATTGCGTTGCTGACCGAAAGGAGATTGCTATGGCAAGGGAATCATGTATAGGCGGGCAAGGCGAGGAAATTGTTGCCTTTGCGAGAGAAGAGCTGAAACACTATCTGGCGCTGGCGGGAGATTCTTTTGAGCCTCCCCGTATTGTTGTTGACAAAGAGTATGGGAGACAGTGCTTTCCGGACGAGACAAACGGCCTCAAGCCCGATGGCTTTGTGATCGGAAGGAAAAATGGAGAGGTTGTTATCGGAGCGCTCAACGACCGCGGACTGCTCTACGGCGTTTATGAATATATTGAACGCGCCGTCGGAATCCGCTTTGTCGATGCGCCCTACGGAGAAGTTGACACGGAAGTGCGGGATCCCCAATGGCCGGCCGAAACCGTACTGGAAAATCCCACCTTTACATATCGCGGCGGCAACATGCACATGGCGCGGAGTGACGAAAATTTCTGTTACAATGTGGATCGGCTTCCCAAATTTCGGTTCAACAACGTCCTTCTTTTCTCCCAACAGCTGGATCTGCTCAAGCGGCATATCGGTGAGTTTAGAAAGCGCGGGATCTGTGTCACGATGGGAGGCCATTGCTGGCCCTATCTTTTCCGCAATCGCGGCACGGTGTCGCCGGAGGAGTTCATGCGGCAACACCCCGAATGGCACGCCCTTGTTGACGGCAAGCGCATGATGTGCGAGGATTCGGAGGGACACTTCTGTCTCTCCAATGAGGAAGCGGTGACAAATTTTGTAGACAACGCTCTTTCCATGATTGAAGAGTACAAGGAATGCATCGATATCATCAGCCTATGGCCAAACGATACGGATGCGCTTTTCTGTGAATGCGAAAATTGTGCGAAACATCGCAATTCCGACCTTGTGCTGCGCCTGGTAAACCGCGTGGCCGATGCAGTGGCGGTTCGGTATCCGTATATGCAGGTGGAAATGCTTGCCTATGAGGATTTCACCGCACCTCCAGAACATACTGTTCCATCGCCCAATGTTTTAGTCAATTTTGCCGCCATACAGCGCGATTACCGCCTCCCCATCTACAGCGCGGAGCGCCGCAATATAGCGCTGTTCCGGGACCTTCGAGGCTGGCGTTTGCTCCGCAGCGATCTTCCCATGATCGTTTACGAGTATTACCGTCTGGACGGCACCACCAAGTCCTCCGTCATCGAGTATGAGCTGGAACGGCTGCAGGAAGAAGGGCTCATCGGCGTGATGGAGGATACCTTCCAAGTCAATACGCCCGGCGATGTTCAGGAGGCCATTGGCTTTATGACCTATCTGGAGTCCAAGCTGCTGTGGAATCTTGAACAGGGCGCGGATTCACTGCAGCGCGAGCTTGTGAAGGCAATGTTTAAAGACCAGTCGCCGGTGGTTCTGCGCGCATTGCACCGGTTGGAACAGATCCACTCGGGGCGCGCATATTACGATCTTACATGGCATGACTGGCGCCTCCGCCCGATACGCAATGTGCAGGTGCAGGAGGAGCGCCTTGCCTTTATCACTGGTGAGCTGACCAGTCTCCGTGAGCTAATCGCCGAGGCGGTGCAGAAATCAGAGGGCGCGGTTCGGGACCGTCTCTCCATGATGCTTGCTTCGCTGGAATTGCAGTATCAGTTCATGGCCGCCATCGAATACCAGATCAAAGCGCAGCTTGTTTTTATGACAGATGGCCCTCAGGAGGAAGCGGATGCGTGGCTGAGACGCGCGCTGGAGGTGCGGGGCCTGACAGCCAGCGCGCTGAGTCAGGATGCCATAGAGCCCTACTGCAAAGCCTACGGCGGGCTTCCCGAATCCTCAGTCCGTATGCTGATTCCCATGGACCGCAAGGACCGTGTGGGCCGAATTGCCATCATGGAAAAATGTGAACATATCTGTGAGCATATTTTGGCATCCGGCGAATGTTTGCGCTGCACAATGCCGGTATGCATCAAGGCGGTGCGGAATACGCCTCTGCGCGGGTATATCTGAGCCGGACGTGAAAAGAGGGTGTCCCTCCCTATGCCTCTAATCGGTCATAGTTTTGGGACACCCTCCTTGAATATTCGATCACAGATGAAATTTTTTGTGCAGTTCTGCCGCCATTTCCTTGTGCCGGAAGATCACTAGGTACGCCAAGAAGGCGAGGCTGGCGCCGATGCAGATGACGGATGGATAGCGGACGGTTACGGCCCGGAGGAGCAGCGGGATCAGGGGCAGGAGGCCGAAGACATCTGCCATCAGCCAGTAGCTCATATACTCTTGCACGGGGAGATGTTGGACGGTGGAGATTGTCAGCATGGAGGCGATGGTGAGGACGCAGCCAGCGGGTATGACATACTCTATCGACCAGCCAGTCCAGCCAGTCCAGACGTCCCACAGGAGGACGGCGGCAGAGATGACAACGAGCTGCCAGATGGCATTTTTGAGCAGATTATGCCGCTTGACGATCCCAACCGCCAGGGCGACCCACATACAGAGCATTCCACCGACAACAAACAGGGACCACCAATAGTCAGTCGAAATCATAAAGTTGAGGGAGACAACAGCGATAGCCACCACGACACATGCGAAGGAGAACCAGCGAAAAAAAGGCATTCCGGGATAGGAGTTCTCCGGTATCTCGGGAAAAACCGGGTTCTCTTCATCGATGGCGCCGGTGAGCTCCCCCTGGCATAGAGGACAGTGGGAATGGTTTGTCCGAATCGAGACATTGCATTTATTGCAAAATAGCATGGCACACACCTCTCATTTACGCCGATATTGCTTTGCGGCGATTTCCACGTCGATCCCGAGACCTGACAGCATTCGAAAGAAATTTCGCTGAACGGTTGAACTTTCAAAGCAGGAGGTAAAGCTTAAAGTCAGCACAT
>JAHZBS010000307.1 GCA_019423265.1 Clostridiales bacterium | reverse complement strand
CGTCCGTCAGCGCGCGGATCATCTCCGTGGTCACGATGGTTTTCACAAGAAATCCGTCCGCAGGCAGATGTCCCGTCTTCTTCCGCGCTTCCAGAATATAGGAGGATAAAAGCACTCCTGTCATGTTGCCGGTAAAATGTTGATACCCTGTATCCGTCCTGACCATGATTCCCACCCGGTCCGCATCGGGGTCAGTCGCAATGAGAATGTCAGCGCCCACCTGCTCCCCCAGAGCGATAGCCGGCCCGAAAGCCCGAACATCCTCCGGATTGGGATAGGGCACCGTGGGAAAGTCGCCGTCCGGCTTTTCCTGCTCCGGCACCACATACACATTGGTAAAGCCGCACTCCGCCAGCGCCCGGCGGACCAGCCGGTTGCCAGTTCCATGGAGCGGCGTGTAGACGACGGTTAAATCGGCGGCATGGGCGCGCACCATCTCCGGGTCCAACAGCTGGCTTTTGACAACGTCGATATATTGCCGGTCCAGTTCCTCCCCCACGGAGACGAACAGCCCTGCATCCTCCGCTTCCCTCCGGGGCATTACCCTGACACCGTCAAATAGATCGACTTTCTCCACCTCCCGGATGATTTCCTCATCCATGGGAGGCGGCACCTGGCATCCATCCTCCCAGTATGCCTTATACCCATTGTATTTCGAAGGATTATGGCTGGCGGTGATGACGATTCCACCCTTGCAGCCCAAAGTCCGGACTGCGAAGGAAAGCTCTGGCGTCGGCCGGAGAGACTCAAACACGTAGGCCTTGATCCCGTTTCCATTGAATACGGCGGCTGTCTCCAGCGCAAAAACATCCGACTGATGGCGGGAATCATATGCGATGGCAACGCCCTTCTCCTTCGCCAGCGGATCCTTCATCAACAAATAATTGGCCAGCCCCTGGGTTGCTCTCCGGACGGTGTAGACATTCATGCGGTTCGTGCCGGCGTCCAAAATGCCGCGGAGTCCGCCTGTCCCGAACTCCAGATCCTTATAAAACCGATCCTCTATCTCCTTCTCATCCTCTGCGATAGCTCGAAGCTCCGCCTTCGTCGCCTCATCCACCGCATCGCTTGCCAGCCATCTCTCATACCTGGCTCTATAGTCTGTCATTCCTGCCTCCATTCTGCCGCCTTTCGCGGCAAATTCATTCGTGTGGTACCAACTGCGAAACTGTATTACTCGCCATCCCTGGAATCCTGGGGAGTGGAACTGTCGGAGCTATCGTCCTGCCCCCGGCTGGAATTATTTTCACGGGAGCTAGTCTGACTGTCCTCGCTGGACTCGGAGGACTCAGGGGGTTCCGGCTCCGGATCATTCTTCTCAAAATTGGAGAAATACAGCACCTGCTCCGCCTTGCCTGCCGTAATCTGAATGGTCATCGTCACATCCTTATAGCCTGTGTTGGAAACCGTAATTTCATGCGTACCCGGACTTAGCATGACTTCACACGGCACACTATCGTACAATTCGCCGTTGATGTACACAATGGAATTTGCCATGGAGGACTCAATGGAAACCTTCGTCTTCGAGGCGTTCAGGCTCAGGGACGCCGTCACATACGGCTGTCCGACGGTAATCGTCTGTTCAAGGGATTCATAGGCATCCGCCTTGACCGTCATGGTATACTCCCCGTAAGGCAGCATCGCCTCGTCCCCATTTTGATAGGTCTGTCCATTGATGACAACCTCGGCGCTCGTGGGATTCAGGGAAAATTTGACCGTGCCCGTCTTCTCCGCCACATTGGGGAGCGTCAACTCCTGTTCCTTGCCGCTGGTAATAAAGATCTGACCGGAGTAAACGGTAACGGAGTCCTTTGTCACCACGATGGAATTGAGACCTTCCAGAAGGGCGATGGGCTGCATGTCCTTGGTGATGGCTGCGGTGACAGGCGCACCGGCTGCGGGCGTAGCCTTCAGCTCCGCACCGGCATATAGATCCAGATCTTGATTGACAAGCTTCAGCGTGCCGGTGGAGTAGGTAACGTAGATGGTGTAGATATGATTCTCAAGCGCCTGGGCTGTGAAGACCTGTTGGCCTGTCAGCGAGGCGATGTCGAACTCTTTACCCTGATACGTGCAGACCAGCTTGTCGTCAAAGGTGTAGGCCGCATCCCCTATGGTGATCGTATTGCCGGAGACGGTGGCTCCCGAGATATCTTCCAGCGCGCTGGCCTTTGCCGAAATTCGGAACAGCTCCACTGCGTTCTCATTTGCGGCGTTATACCGCACCTCCACGATCTGCCCTCTCTGGATGCTTCCTATATTCATCTCTTTTCCGTATTGATCCGTTACGCTCTTGGCATTTTGCAGTGAAAACGTAGTCTCCGCCTGATTCGCGCCGTCGTATACGGTCACTTCGTTTAATTCTTCATCGACGTTCAGGACAACGCCGGTCATCTCGGAGCCTTCATAGACCATGCTGCTCTCTCCGGACTCCACGGCACTGCTCTGAGAGCTGTCATTGGCGCTCTTGCCCGGGGCTGTCATGACCTTAAAAATGATGATGCCCGCTATGACTAAAACTGCGATAGTGCTGACGCCGATGATGACCAACAGCCGCACAAGCTTTTTGATATCATCGTCGCCGCCATCCCCGCCGTCGTCTCCCTCCGGCTCAGGCTCGTCCCCTCTGTCATCCCTTTGATGCTTGGGCTCAACGCGGCGATGGACCGTTTGCCGCTCCTCCTGGCGTATCTCGTCCATAGGCGATGGCTCCCAGCCGGTGTCCTGGCTCTCTTGCTCCTGCCCTCCATGGGATGTCCAGGTATCGCCGTCCTGCTCCTCCCATGTCTGCTGCTCCTGGGCTGGCCGATACTGCTGGGTATACTCTTCCGCCGGTGCGGCCGGCGGGTCGCCCCATAGATCCTGGGCCTCATCCTCCGCATTCCCCGAATTTTCGGGCTGCGGTGGGGTTTTGCTCGTCTGCGTCCAAAACTCATCGTCAGGCGTCCATTTATCTTTATCCATAGAGTTCTTCCTTTCATTCTCCATTCGTATGAAGGT
>JAHZBS010000306.1 GCA_019423265.1 Clostridiales bacterium | reverse complement strand
TGTTTTTAAACATGGAAAACGCAGGTGGAATGAATTTCTGGGGCGTCTTTTTCTTCTTTCTGTCCAGCCCCTTTACATTTTTGACCGCGGTTGTGGATAAAGAGAAGATGTATGTCTTCGTCAATCTGATGGTGGCGTGGAAGATGATGCTGGCGGGGTTGACAGCTTCGATCTGCCTGAGCAGGCTGTTGAGAGGGCTTTCCAGAGGGCAGAATATCGCCCTGTCGGTGATGTACGGCTGCTGTGGCTATGCGCTGTTGTACTATCAGAACATGATCTGGCTCGACGTCCTATATCTATTTCCGCTCATGATTCTGGCCCTCGTCCATCTCGTCATGAAGGGGCGGTCCGGCTGGTACACCGTGATGTTGACTGCGTTCATGTTCGTCAACTACTATATCACCTACATGTTGGTCATCTTTATCATACTGAGCTTCGGGACGTATATCTTTGCCTTTTTTCCGGGAGACCGGGGGATGAAGAGGCAGCGGATCCTTGCGTTGGCGGTGGGAAGCATTTGGGCCCTTTTTCTGTCGGCTGCGGTGTGGCTGCCGGCGATCTTTCAATTTACGGTGTCGGCCAGAGGCGGAAATCTGGTGGATAGTTTGCAGTCGGGCGGGCTCCTGACCCACATTGAGACGAAAATGGCGGTGTTGCTGGGGACCGCTTTCCTCATCGTCCCCGTGCTCTATCTGCTAAAAAAAGAATACCGCCGGGACAACACATACCGCTATCTCTGCGTTCTGCTTTTTCTTCTGTTTCTCCCTGTCTTCCTCAACCCCATCAACAAAATGTGGCACACGGGAAGTTATCAGGCCTTTCCGCTGCGGTTTGGGTTTATCCTAATCTTCCTTGGGCTACTTCTTGGGGGGATCTTGATACAATCCATCAATCTGGATCAACCGGCGGCTAAAAGCAAAGGCTGGGCCATATTGATTCTTATGGGTATGCTGGCATTGTACGGCAGCGTCATCTATACGCTGCTGTCCCATGACTTTGACACGCTGTCGCGCTACACGAAGAAGCTGTGGGTCCCGGAGGATACGTATAAACTGTTGCTTTTTCTATTCGCCAGCGCCGCTGGCGTATATTTCCTCAGCACGTTTTTTTATAAAGAGAGGTGGGTGACTAAGCGCATTTTCACCTGGATTCTACTGCTCACAGCCTGCTTGGAGAGTGGGATCGGAATCAGCGCGTATATGGGGTCGGCGGCCAATGATGAGCAAAGCTATGCGGTCCGGCTCGATTTGGCGGACCGGATCGATGAGGATTCCTTTTACCGGATAAAATATCAAGAGAAATATTTTGATGCGAATCTGCTGGGCGGACTTGGCTATAATACGCTAAATCACTATACATCTCTGACGAGCGAGCGCTACATGTCCTTGGTGAAGCTGTTGGGGTACTCATCCTACTGGATGGAGGTTACCTCCAATGGCGGTACGGCTCTGACGGACGCCCTGTGGACCAATCGGTATGTCATTGCCAAGGATACCGCGGTGGACCCGGATTGGTGTACCGTCTATTCCAACGCGAATTATATCATATACGAAAATCCCAACGTCTTCCCTCTGGGCATTGTCTCCTCCTCCAATCTCGGCGAGGTTTCAGAACTGCCAGGGAAGGATAGGGCCGTCAACCAGCAATTTTTGGCGGATGTTTTGTTTGGGGAGGACAGTCTTGCCTTGCGGCGGTATGAATGGACGTCCATCCATAATCTCCGGTACGAGTGTGGAGAGAACCGCCATTCTCTCCAGCGGATCAACCAGGCGCTGGAATCCACAATTCGCTATACTATACAGGTTGGAGCGAAAGAGACGCTGTATTTTGATTGTTTTGACAATGTAAGCACCGCCCTGAAAGAAAAGGTCTATTCCAGCATATCCGTCTATGTGAATGGGGAGAAAATGATCGATGCATATCCCAAGCAGAGCGCCAATGGGATTCTGGAGCTTGGAACCTTTGAGCAGGAGACTGTCACAGTGGAACTGGAAATCTTGAAAGATGTTTCGGCGGAGTCTTTCGGCATATTCGGCATTGAAACCAGCAGTCTGGAAGCGCTGATATCCAGCGCCAACACAGCGCAGCTGGAAGTGGAGGGCAACCGGATCACCGGAACCGCGCGCGGCACATCGGAGGGCGATTTCCTATTTCTAGCCATCCCCTATGAAAAAGGCTTCTCAGCAGCGGTGAACGGGGTTAAAGTGGAGGCGGTGGACACACTGGGAGGCTTTCTTGCCATTCCGCTGCAAGAAGGGGAAAATCACATATCGGTTGTGTATTGGCCAAGAGGAATCCGGGCGGGCCTCATCCTGTCAGCGGTGTCGCTCATAGCCTTTGCTGGGGTTGCCCTGAAAAAACGTTGGCGCTCCCACGTCCCCGAAGGACATGGGAGGTCGCTGGGTATGAAGGAGACAGCGCCAGCCCGCCATGAGCTAGCGGAGAGATTTATGGGGGCAGCCTTTATTCTTATATTTATCGGCGTCGCCGCAATCATTTACGTGATGCCGATGGTCATATTTTTGCTATAAAATTCCGGAAGGCGGCTCTCATACCGGTGAAGGAGAGGTTGAATGGACACGATCTTATTGACAGAGGACGATCAGAGTATCGCCATGGGGCTGATCTATTCGTTGACCCAGGAAAATTTTACAGTCATCCACTGTAAGACGGTGGAGGAATCCCTACAGGCGTTAACGAATCCCTTTGCCCTCGCTATTTTGGATATCACCTTGCCCGATGGAAATGGGTACGATATCTGCCGGAAAATTCGGGAGTCCCGTGATACGCCGGTGATTTTTCTGACAGCCTGTGATGAGGAGGTTAATGTAGTCATGGGATTGGATATGGGGGCGGACGATTATATCACCAAGCCATTTCGCATCCGGGAACTGATCTCAAGAATCAAAACCGTGCTGCGGCGTTATCATCAGTATGAGCGCAGGGAGTCAGTGTTAGAGTTGGGGGATCTCACCATTTTTCCGGAACAGGGAAAGGTCTTTCAGAACGG
>JAHZBS010000305.1 GCA_019423265.1 Clostridiales bacterium | reverse complement strand
CTTCCATAATGCTGATATTGTGAATGCTAGCCCTCTGAACTGTGGTTCCCTCCAACTCCACCGGGTCAAAAATCGCCACAGGATTGATCAGCCCTGTCCGCGAAGTATTCCATTCGATGTCCCGAAGAACCGTAGAGCGGGTTTCATCCTGCCATTTAAATGCAATGGAATCCCGGGGGAACTTGGCTGTTCTGCCGAGAGCTTCCGAATACGAGATGCTGTCGAAGGTCAGGACTAGGCCGTCCGACGGGAATTCTGATTGGGCGATCCGCCCTTCAAAACTCTGAACGGCCGCCTCCACCGTTTGCGCATCAACCTTGCAGAATTCCACCGTCTCGAACCCTAAGGATTGAATGAATGCCATCATCTCTTCCTTAGAATCGTGAAAGTCCATGTCCTGCGCCAAGACCAGTCCAAATACAAAATAGTGGACGCCTCGCTTGGCCGTAATCTCATTATTCAGCTGCCGGACCGAACCGCTGCAAAGATTCCGGGGATTCTTATACTGTTCTTCCGGCGGCAGCGCTTCGTTGATCCTCGTGAATTCGCCGTAGGAAATGACGGCTTCCCCGCGCAGGATCAGTTCTCCCTTGTAAGGAATCTCCAGAGGAATATTGCGAAATACCTTTGCGTTGGGGGTGACATCCTCCCCCACCTCCCCGTTTCCCCTGGTGACAGCCCGGATGAGCGCTCCCTGATCGTACTGTAGCACTATGGTTAAGCCGTCAAGCTTCCAGGACAACAGGCCCGCCTGCGCGCCCAGCCAATCTTTCAGCGCCTCCGGTGACTTCGTCTTGTCCAGCGACAGCATTGGCACACTGTGCGAAACCTTCGGCAAAGAACTCTGAATTTGGTAGCCGACATGCCGTGTTGGGCTTTCCGATAAAACCATGCCCGTTTCCTTCTCTAAAGCCACAAGCTCATCGTACAGCGCATCGTACTCAAAATTCGTCATGATCTCCCGGTCTTGCTGATAATAAGCCTCAGCGGCATCATTCAACCGTCTCGTCAATTTCTTAAGCTTCTCGACCGCATCCTCTGCCATCCCATTTCATCTCCTACGGATTATTCGCTGGCCCCTATTCTTCAACCTTCTTGATGCCCGCCAGCTTTGCGAATAATGTCTTCTCGCCTGCTTTGACAAAGTTGACCTTCACCTGATAGTCGGCATTCACAGATTGAACCTCCTTAACCGTACCCAAGCCAAATTTGCGGTGGGTGACAAGATCCCCAGGCGCGAATCCCTCCCCCGCGTTGGTTGGCTGAGAAACCGGCGGGGCAACATTTTTCCCCACGTATCGATTCTGAAAATGGACCTCTGGGGTTTTGACAAACTTGCGCACCGGTCCTTCCTCTTTCTGTTCCATCTTCCCTACCTCCTCTTCCAGCAAATCCATGGGAAGCTCCCGCATAAATTGCGATACCTTGGAAATCTGTTCCAACCCATGAACGCGCCGGCTTTTTGAATATGTCATATATAGCTCTTTCTGCGCCCGCGTGATCCCAACATAGCACAGCCGTCTCTCTTCCTCAATGTCTTCCTCGTTGCCGCTGGTCAAGCTCATATAGCCCGGAAAAATGCCGTCTTCCATCCCCGTCATAAAGACGACCGGAAACTCCAGCCCTTTCGCGCTGTGGAGTGTCATCATGGACACGGCGTCAGCGCCCTCCTCAAAACTGTCGATGGCGGCGACCAGTGCCAGCTCCTCCAAAAATCCACCCAGCGATGGCTCTGGCGCGGTCTCCTCATATTCCGCCGCACGGTTCACAAATTCATCCAGGTTTTGTACCCGGTCCTCATACCGCTCCGGATCCTCTTCCCGAAGATAGTCCTTATAGCCCACTTTTTCCATGACCATAGGGATAAACTCCGTCAGGCTGGCATCCTGCAACTGTCCTCGAAAAGCGGTGAACATTTCCCCGACGGGGATCAGCTTTTTCGACGCGCGCCGCAACTCCTCTGAAAGAACGCTTTGTTCTATCGCTTCAGTGATCCCCAAGCTTTGTTCTATAGCAAAGCTGCGCAGCTTATCGACGGTGACGGCGCCGACCCCGCGCTTCGGGACGTTGAGAATTCGCTCTGCGGCCACATAATCTTTGTCATTGGCAATCAATCTCAGATAGCATAAAATATCTTTGATTTCCATGCGCTGGTAGAACGGGGTTCCACCGTATAGCCGATATGGAATGTTGGCCATGATCATCCGCTCTTCCAGCGCGCGGGACTGTGCGTTTGTTCGAAAAAGGATCGCCATATCGATGTACCGCCTAGTCTTCCCGGAAACCTTTTGAATTATTTGCTCCGCGACATAGTTGGCCTCCTCCTCCTCATTGTACGCCTCATACACGTGGATGGGATCGCCCGTCTCATTCCGGGTCCACAGGGTTTTGCTTTTTCGGCCCACATTATGCGCAATGACCGCATTCGCCGCATCCAGGATCGTCTGTGTTGACCGGTAGTTTTCCTCCAGCCGAATCACGCAGGCATCCCGATAGTCCTTCTCAAAATCTAGAATGTTGCGTATGTTAGCGCCTCGAAAGCGGTAGATGGACTGATCGTCATCCCCGACGACGCATAGGTTCTCGTACCTGCCGGCCAACAGCCGGATTAATCGGTACTGAGCCGTATTCGTATCCTGATACTCATCGACCATGATGTATCGAAATTTATCCTGATAGTACTCCAAAACATCCGGATTCTGTTCAAACAGCGCCACAGTCTTTGCAATAATGTCATCAAAATCCATGGCCTGGTTCTCAAGCAGCGCTTTTTGGTAGCGGTGGTATAGGACCGCTACTTTCTCTTTAAACAGATCGCCTTTTGCAATCTCTTCGTAGCGGGAGGGCGTGATCAGCTCGTCCTTTGCCTTGCTGATCGCGCCCAGGACCGATCGGGGCGTAAACATCTTCTCATTGATGTTCATTTCCCGCAGCAGCCTGCGGATCACGTTTTTTTGATCCTCGGGATCATAAATTGTAAATCCACCGGTATATCCGAGCAGCGAGCAGTGCCGGCGCAAAATGCGGATACA
>JAHZBS010000304.1 GCA_019423265.1 Clostridiales bacterium | reverse complement strand
GGAAAAATTGATATCGATGCCCTAGATAGTGTCGTCAATAAATGAGCAACCAAATGGCAATACAACGGATTTGGACGGCGGCGACGAAAGAAGCAAGATTTTTAGCGTAGCGCGTCGCAATACCGCGCCATCTTTTGAGGAGCAGGAAAGCATTCTCAACGAGATGTCGAATTTTGTAGAGATATTCGTCGTATTCACGTAACTGTTTCCGATTTTTCTTTGAGGGAATGACAGGAATCATGTCTTGTTCCATCGCCTGAAGAATGATCGCGTCTGTATCATAACCGCGGTCGGCCAGAAGATATTCTGCCTGGAACCCCTCAATCAACCGTGCTGCAACTGTGCAATCCGCTGTGGTACCAGAAGTGATAAAGAATCGCACCGGCATACCATGCGCATCCACGGCCAAATGTATCTTGGTGTTGAGCCCCCTTTTGTACGACTCATTGCCTGATTCCCACCCCGTGCTCCAGCGGCATCAGGATGTACCTTGACATGACTGGCGTCGATCATCAACCACTCAAAGTCAGTGTCGTCCACCAGGGCCTCCAGAATCTTTTCCCAGACTCCCTTGTCACGCCACCGGCAGAACCGGCGGTGTACATTTTTCCAGTTTCCATACGTCTCTGGCAAGTCCCGCCAAGGTGCTCCAGTACGCAGTATCCAGAATACACCGTTGATAAATTGCCGAGTATCCCGGGCGTTGCCTCCTCGTGTCCCTTTTTCACCGATGGTGTGCGGTCTGATTTTCTCCCACGCTTTGTCATTGATGTCATGCCGCTGCTGTTCTGCTGTCATTTTTCTGCCCCCCTTTTTCTTTGAGGACTATTATATCACATTCTTATTGACGACACCATATAGGGCTTCTCGCGAGATGCTTCCATACTCCATAAGATGGCGGATGATATTCCGCCCAGAAGCACCGAAGGTATCCGATAGAAAAGCCGCAAAACGGAAACCGGAGCTTTGCAGAAATTTATCAATGCGATTCTTTTGGGCGGTAATGTCATGTACAATACTTTTTCGATATCGCGTCAGATGGCGCAATTCACGAAAAGTCTTATCTGGGATAAAGCTCCCCTTCAGTAGTCCGGCTCGGAGCAGAGTTGCAATCCATTGCGCATCACGCATATCTGTTTTGCGTCCAGGGACATTCTTCATATGACGGGCATTCACAACTAAAATGTTGATCTGTCCATCAAAACACAGCTCTAACATTTCATAGATAGGCTGCCAATAGATGCCGGTACTCTCCATAGCAACGTGGTGGCAATCTGCTTCCAATACCCAGTCCCGCAGCTTTTGCATCTCCGGAATAAGTGTACTGAAAGATCGTATCTCGATCTCCGGATCGGTTCCCAACTCACCCTTGGCGAGGCAGGCAACGATAATATCCCGGTGAACATCCAAACCCATAACACAGGTCAATATGTCTTGCATCAAATCCCTCCCTCTAATTTGCAGGCTAGGAATTGCCCGGGTGGGTATCCGAACTTTGCTACTCGTGCTATTCACTTGCGTGATGCAACATACTGCTGTTCTCTTGGGCAATTCGTCCACGTTGAACAAACGGGGTGAAAATCCACCAAGGTTCAGACGGACTACACCTGCTGCCCTCAGTTTAGCAAATCCTTTGCCTTCTGCACAGACTTTATTTTCATTCTCAGCTGTGATGGCCTTTCATGAGGCGTTGACAAACAAATTTAGCTGATGGTATATCGCACTGAAAATATCTTCCTCACGAACATACATCCCCATACAGCGGTCAGCGCCGACTCGGGTGTTCGTCAGGCAGGTAAAGAAGTACCAGTCTGCATGATTTGTCCCCCTGCGGCGCTGCATCTTGCTGCCGCAGCATCCGCAAATCACTTTACCTTTGAGAAGGTTTGGTGTGCTTGCAAATTTCTTGGCATCTGTCAGATTAAATGCTCGCTGCTGAAGCGCAGCCTGAATCCGGTCAAATGTTTTTGTATCCACAAGTGCAGGATGTGATTCCTCGACAACGCGTTTCTCTTTGCCTTGAACCAGCGTTCCAGTATAGGTGCGGTTGGTCAGAATGTATTTGACAGAACGAGTATTCCATGTGCCGTCACCATCGTCATAATTCCCTTGCAACCCCTTTGCACGGGCGTACTGGATCGGTGTCGGAATATGATTCTCGTTAAGATGCCGCACAATCACATTTGCTCCAACACCATCTGCCGCCATAGAAAATATCAGCTTCACAGTCTTGGCAGCCTCTGGATCAACCTCCAACTTAAAATGCTTGTCTACCGATTTCCTATATCCAAACAGCGCTCTTGGGCCAATAAACATCCCGCGCGCTGCTTTCGTATCCAAAGCGGCTTTCGTTTTCTTTTGAATATCCAAAGAGACCTGCTCATTGAACGCATTGATGATAGGAATCCTCACTCGGGAACCATTCTCTGCCTCTTGATTGTTGATGCCGTCAATCGTATCAAAATGATCGTTGACAGAAACAAATCGGATTTTCTTGCTGGGGAAGTACTCCTCAATATAATAGCTGGTGGAAAGAAACTCCCGGCCCAAGCGAGACAGGTCTTTCACAATAATGCATTCGATGCGCCCTGCATCAATCTCCGCCAGTATTTGCTTGAATGCCGTGCGGTTGAAGTTGGAGCCGCTGTGATTTGCGTCAATGTAAAAATGGTTGATGGGCATTTCATGCTCTGCCGCCCACTGCTCAATGATGAGTTTCTAATTCTCAACCGAGCAGGACTCATCCTTATTTGCAACGGACAAGCGGATATACCCAACTGTACTCCGAACATCCATCATAGCCGCTTTGAGCGGTTGTTTCCAACTTTTCTTGCCATTGTTGTACCTTCTAATAAAATGAAAATGCCATGGCAAGTCTCTGCCACAGCATTTTAGCATATTTTTTGTCGTTATTATACCCTATTCGCCTTTTTCCGCTTGCATGAGCTTAGGCAAAGACACTTCTCGTATATTGAAGCTTCTCTAAATAGTGTCTACACAAGATCAGGTCAAAACAGTACACCAAATAGCAATGCA
>JAHZBS010000303.1 GCA_019423265.1 Clostridiales bacterium | reverse complement strand
GAAACCAGACATCTTATTCAGATGTCTGGCCATGGATAAAGGTAGGATTTCCGCGAATACTAGTCTTGACTTCGGATATCAGGCGAATTATGCAATTTTTAGTTTCCAATCCTGTGCCAATTTTTTCATTTCTCTTGCGCTCCGCCTGGCGGTTTCCGTTATCTGCGCGCCGCCGATCAGTCTTGCTAATTCCTCCGACATCTCATCCGGCTCAAGGCTTCGGACATATGTCTTCGTGTGATCGGCTTCAACTCTCTTTTCAATGTATAGATGATAGTCTGCCATTGCGGCTATCTGTGGCAGATGGGTGATGCAAATCACCTGGTGATACCGGGCGATCCGGCAGATTTTTTCCGCTACGCTCTGGGCTGTCCTTCCGCTAATCCCTGCGTCGATCTCATCAAAAATCAACGTTCCGATTTCATCCTGCTGTGCCAGCACCGTTTTGATGGCCAACATAACCCTGGACATCTCACCGCCGGATACGATTTTATTGAGAGGCTTTACCTCATCCCCCACGTTGGTCCGAATCATAAAGGTGACGGAATCAAAGCCTTTTGTGGAAATCTGGTCCCGGCGCTGAATCTGAATTCGAAAAATCGGTTCTTGAAACTGGAGTGTTCCCAAAATCTCGGTTATCTTCTTTTCCACTTCTGCCGCCGCCTGTTTTCGTATCTCGGACATTTGGGACGCCACCGCTTCCATCTGTTGATACGTGCTCTGGGCCTTCCGCCTTAATCCGTCCACCGTCTCCGAGAGATGCGTCAGCTTTCGGATCTCTTCATCGAGTCCCTGTTTGTAGGATTGAATCTCCTCCACAGTATGCCCATATTTCATTTTGATATGATATATTTCGTCGAGGCGGCGCTGTAGCGCTTCCATTTCCCCCTCCTCGTACTCCATCTGCTCTCCGTATTGTCGCACCTCTGCCGCCACATCATCCGCCACCGCCATGGCATCCTGTAGCGATTCTGTCAGCGGAGTCAAAAAACTTGCATCATAGTCTGTTAGCGCCTCCAGCCGGTGAACCGCCTCCCCCATCTGGTCCACAGCGCTAAGCGCCTCCTGGGTTCCCTCTCTCAGCATTCCGTAGACAAAAGAACAGCCCTCCCGCAGTTTCGCACTGTTCTGTAGCCTTTTCCTCCGAGCGTTCAACTCCTCTTCCTCGCCTTCCCGCAGGCTGGCCTTTTCGCTTTCCTCCGATTCATATTGAAGGAGGGATAGCCGGCGCTCTTTCTCCTGTTCATTGTAGGAATATCGGTTCAGTTCCCTTTGAATCTGCCCATATTCCTCCACCAACCCGGTCAGAGTCTGGCGGCAGGGGATCAACTCTTCTGAAAAGCGATCTAACAGATCGATGTGCTTAGCTGGGTCGAGAAGAGACTGATGTTCATGCTGTCCATGGATGTCAATCAGCAGCGATCCAACCTCCTTGACAAGGCTGGTATTCACCACCTCCCCATTGAGTTTGCAAATGCTTCGACCGTTTCCCATCACACGTCTCGAAATGAGGATCTCCCCATTGTCTGCCGGTGCGCCCAGCATATCTAGCTTTTGCAGGACTCTTGGATTGGATTCGCAAAAAAGTAAATCCACCTGGGCTGGTTTATCCGGCTCCCGCAAAAGCTCCCGAGATCCCCGATGCCCAAGGGCTAGATTCACAGCATCCAAAATGATGCTTTTGCCAGAGCCCGTTTCACCGGTTAAGACATTGAAATGATCCTCCAAATCCAAGGATATATCCTCAATCAACGCGATGTTTTGTACCCGAATATGCTGCAGCATCTGTGTCCTCCCCTTTCCGACACGCGGTCAACCGTTCTGCCGTCCCGCGATCGCCTGAACCTTCTCGCGAAGCGCTATACACTGCTCTGCGGCGTGTACCGCTACAAATATGGTGTCATCCCCCGCAATGCAGCCGACGATCTCTTTCATCTCCAGGTTATCCAGCGCTGCGGCAACCGCCATCGCCATCCCCGTAACCGTTTTGATGACGAGGATGTTTCCGGCTGTCTGAGCAGTCAAAAATCCCTCCTGTAAGACTCGAATGTACCGCTTCGAGTGTTCGTCCGAATCCTCTTTTTTCGGCTGAACGCCAGCGTATTTTGGCCGTCCGCTCTCCCCGACGACTTTTGTCAGCCGCAACTCTCGGATATCCCGGGACACTGTGGCCTGCGTCACCTGATAGCCCGCCTGCTGGAGCTTTTCCGCCAGCTCTTCCTGGGTTTCAATTTCATATTCCTGAATGAGTGTTAGAATTGCTGTCTGCCTGTCCGATTTCATGCCGCTTTCTCCCGCCTCCGCTGCCTTTTAAAACATCTTTCTCCTGAGAATATCATAGAAGGTGCTATCTTTCATTTTCACGATGTAGATCGCGCCGTCCGCCCTGGACAGACGGACTTGGTCCCCCTGTTCCAGGCCATACCCCACCTGCCCGTCAATGGTCAGCATAATTTTGCGCTCCTGCTCCTCCTCTTCCGGGCTTGCCTCCGATTCGACTCTCAGAGAGATCTCATCCTCCTCTGAAACGACGATGGAGCGCACCGACAGAGAGTGCGGACAGATGGGTGTAATCACGAGGTTCTGCGCTCCTGGCACGATAATCGGTCCACCCGCCGAGAGATTGTACGCGGTTGACCCCGTCGGAGTCGCGACAATTATGCCATCGGCCAAAAACGTTTCCACATAGCGCCCATTTATCTCCACTGCGACGCGAAGCATGCGGGAAAAAGCTCCCCGCGTAATGACCGCATCATTAAATCCGAGAAAAGGGTCGGTCTTTTCCCTCCCCTGATTCAGGATACTTCCGCTAAGCATAATGCGCCGCTCCACGCTATACTGTCCCTGTAAGACTTTTTCCAGTGCCTCTGTCGCCGCTTCCGGTTCGACTTCCGCCAGAAATCCCAGTCTTCCCAGGTTGACCCCTAACAGGGGGATGGAATATTGGTAGAGCTTTCTGGCTGAGCTGAGGATCGTCCCATCGCCGCCCAGAATCACGGCCATATGGATGGAATCGTACTGATCCGGCGTCACGGGATTGGTTTGAAAGCTCT
>JAHZBS010000302.1 GCA_019423265.1 Clostridiales bacterium | reverse complement strand
ATTGCCGTGTTCATTGTCAAATTCCCTTCCCTCTTTATTCCATATGTTTCAGGCGCTCCGCCTGATCAACTGTGATGATATACTCAATCAATTCATTCAGATCCCCGTCCAGAATCTCTTCCAGCCTGTGGGTCGTCAGCTTGACCCGGTGATCCGTGACTCTCGTCTGCGGAAAATTGTAGGTACGTATCTTTTCGCTTCGATCCCCTGTCCCCACCTGACTCTTTCGGTCCGCGCTCACCGCTTCCTGCTGTTTTCGCAGTTCAATCTCATACAGCCGCGCGCGCAAAACCTTTAAGGCCTTGTCTTTATTTTTTAGCTGCGACTTTTCATCCTGGCAGCTGATGACAATTCCCGTGGGGATGTGGGTGACGCGGACGGCGGAATCGGTGGTATTGACGCTCTGTCCGCCGTTTCCCGAGGATCGGAACACATCCACCCGCACGTCGTTCATATTGATTTCCACGTCCCCATCTTCCGCCTGCGGCAAAACCGCCACGGTCACTGTCGAAGTATGGATCCTTCCGCCGGATTCCGTAGCGGGAACCCTCTGGACGCGGTGAACGCCGCTCTCATATTTTAATTTGGAAAATGCCCCCTGTCCCTGGACCATGAAAATGATCTCTTTTAAGCCGCCGATGCCATTCTCGTTGGCGCTGACAGTCTCAACCCGCCATCCATTCCGCTCAGCGTAGCGCCCATACATGCGAAAAAGCTCAGCGGCAAACAGGGCCGCCTCGTCGCCGCCGGCTCCGGCCCGGATCTCTACATACACATTTTTCTCATCATTGGGATCTTTCGGCAGCAGCAGGATTTTAAGCTCATGTTCCAGCTTCTCCAGCTGCTCTCGGCTCTCTGACAGCTCTTC
The DNA here is from genome assembly GCA_019423265.1 of Clostridiales bacterium. The sequence goes on along the minus strand of JAHZBS010000302.1, from coordinate 2,193 downwards.
CTTGGCCAGCTGCCGCAGCTCTTCATCATTCTCCTCCTCGAGAATTGTCAGACTATCCTCCACATTCCCCTTCACTGCTTTGTACTGCTGGTATGTCTCCACCACGGGAGTCAAAGATGCGTGCTCCCTCATAATCTTCTGCCACTGCGCCTGATCCCCAATGACCGCCGGGTCATTCAAGCGGTGCCCTAGCTCTTCATAGCGGTGGACCAGCCCTTCTAACCTATCAAACACGATTTTCACCTCGATCTTTTTCAATACCCCAAAAAATTGCGCTCACTACGCGGTCATGTCCGGCCAAATCCTTGCGGATTTGGACACTGTGATACCCCTCATGCGCCAATATCTGGGAAACGGAACACCCCTGATCCCACCCGATTTCTAGCCATAGCTGTCCTCCCGGCCTGAGATGCTCTTTCGCTTGGACTCCCAACCGTCGATAGTACTCCAAGCCGTCCTCTCCCCCGCACAGGGCCAGATGCGGCTCAAAATCTCGAACATTTCGTTCTAAATTTAACATATCATGTTCTGAAATGTACGGCGGATTGGATATAATATAATGCCATGTCCCTTTCTCTTCCTCTGGAAGAGCCTCCAATAGATCCCCTTGTAGAAGTCGGAGAGAGACTTGATTGCGCTCTGCGTTGATTTCCGCCACCTGGAGCGCGCCTGCGGATCGGTCCGTCGCTGTCATCTGGACCGCCTCTTTTCGAAAGGCCGCAATGCTGACCGCAATGCAGCCGGACCCAGTCCCTATATCCGCGGCTTTCAAAGGGAGCTTCTGCTCCTTCATGTGAGACAGCACTGCCTCCACCAAGGTCTCCGTGTCCTGCCGTGGAATCAAAACCCGCGGATCGACATAGAATGACAACCCCATAAATTCCTGCCGCCCTGTGATGTATTGAACCGGCTTATTCTGAATCCGCTGCCCTAAATACTGCTGGTATACTCTTTCCCTGTCCGGATCTGCCTCCTGATCCCCGTGGAGCAGATATTGAGTTCGATCCATGGAAAAGGCGGCCTCAAATAATATCCGTCCATCGGATACAGCGTCCTCAATCTGATGGCTCTGCAAAAAACGGACACCGTCCATCATGGCTTGCCGCAATGTCTTTCTCATCCTTCTGGCGCTGTCTCCACTTTCATATTGTCAGGCAGCGCGCCCTCCGTCTCCAGCACACAGAGGGTGGAGGCGATGGCCACCTGGATCTCTTCCAAGTCCGGCTCCCTTGTGGTTAGCTTTTGTAGCATAAGGCCAGGATATACAAACGCTCCCAACAATTTTGACTTTGATTTTGCCGAGAGCCGCAGAATCTCGTAGGATATGGCCGCCACCACTGGGATGAGCAAAATCCGATACCCTATCCTGAGAAATGGATTGGACGCCTGGACGAACATGAAGATCAGGATGCTAATCACCATGACCAGGAAGATAAAGCTGGTCCCACACCGGCGGTTCAGCCTGGAATGATGTTTTACATTCTCCGGCGTCAGCTTCTCTCCGGCTTCGTAGCAGGCGATCGTCTTGTGCTCCGCCCCGTGGTACTCATATACTCTCTGAATATCTTTCATCCGGGAGATGGCCACAATATAGAGCACAAACAGTAAAACGCGAATCACGCCCTCAAAAATATTCAAGAGCCAAGTGTATGGGATCACATTGCTGAGCAGCCGGGATAGGAAGACCGGAAGGGCGATGAAAAGCGCTAGGGCAAACAAAATCGCCACAAAGACCGTCCCGGCCATTAACACACTGTCACCGTGCTCCTGTTTCCACCTGCCAAATTTCGTCTCCGGAGATGGAATCTCCTCCTCCTCTTCTTCCAGGATAAAGCCGGCGGAGTACGTCAGCGTCCGCATTCCAATCACAAGGGATTCCGCAAAGCGAACGACGCCCCGTATAAAAGGCCATCCCAGTATCCTATGCCGAACCGTCAGCGAGTCCGAGTCAAAGCTATCCACATGAATCTCTCCGTCAGGCTTGCGCACGGCCACCGCATAGTGGTGATCCCCTTTCATCATCACGCCCTCCATCACGGCCTGTCCGCCAATGCTGAGCAGCTTTGCGCTGTTACATGATGTATTCTTCTCTCCCATAACGACCTCCTAGCCTCGCCGTCTCCCAAATACCCGGCTGACGTCATCCTCCAGCCGGTTATTTGCTCTCCTATTATTGTTCCGTGTTGCCCATGC
>JAHZBS010000301.1 GCA_019423265.1 Clostridiales bacterium | reverse complement strand
TTTTGCAGCACAAGAAGGGCCGGAAAGCGAATCAGGAGATGATGGACCAGGAGGAGCAGCGGCAGCTGAAGGAGCTGGATAAAGAATTTCACGAGCAGCGCAAAAATCGATAGCGGTGGCGGCCATGGTGATGGAAGAGGAACGGGTGGATTCCCTGCACCGCAAGGGCTATCGGATCATTCAAAATCCGTCGCGGTTCTGCTTTGGGATGGATGCGGTTCTCCTGTCGGATTGGGCTGTGGTCCGCAGAGGGGACCGGGTGGTGGATCTGGGCACGGGAACCGGCATTATCCCCATTTTGTTGGAGGCCAAAAGTCCGCCCGCCCAGCTCTATGGGCTGGAGATTCAGGAAGAGATGGCCGACATGGCGAGGAGGAGCGTCGCGCTGAATCAGTTGGAGCCGATGATTGAAATTCTGCACGGCGATCTGTGTCAGACAGAGCGGTTCTTTCCGGCGCATTCGGTGGATGTGGTCACCTGCAATCCGCCTTATATGAAAGTGCCCGCGGGATTAAAAAATCAGGATGCGTCCGTTACGGCATCCCGGCATGAAATCTGCTGCACCTTTGCGGATGTGGCGCGGGCCGCATCCCGTCTTCTGCGGAGCAAGGGGCGGTTTTACTTAGTACACCGGCCGGCGCGGCTGGTGCAGATTTTTGAGGAGTTGCGGCGGGAGAAGCTGGAGCCGAAACGTCTGCGGTTGGTGCATCCATTTCGGGACCGGGAGCCGAGCATGGTTCTGGTGGAAGCTGTCCGCGAGGCGGGGGAGGAACTGCGCATCGCGCCGCCGTTGATTATCTATGAAAGGCCAGGACAGTATACAAGGGAAATCTATGAGATCTATGGATACCCCTATCCTGGGGAGGAGACGGAATGATCAGCCTATATCGTTGTGACCAATATGAAGAGGAAAGGGTTATGGGGGCGCTGCGGCGGTCGATTGCTGCCCTGGGCGGTTGGGAATCCTATCTGAATCCCGGGGATACGGTTCTTCTGAAACTCAACCTTGTGATGAACAAGCGGCCGGAGGCGGCGGCGACAACCCATCCGGTTTTTGTCAAGGCGCTGATCCGTCTGTTGCAGGAATACGGCTGTCGGGTCGTCATCGGTGATAGCCCGGGCGGCCTCTTTAACGGGGCGGCCCTTGGGCGCATTTATCGGGGAACGGGTATTGAGGCCATCGCGGAGGAAACAGGGGCAATCTTGAATCAAAACACGGGCTCCATGGACGTTCAGAACCCTGACGGCCGGGTGATGAAGTCGCTGACCATGACGGCGATGCTGGGGGATGTGGACAAGGTAATCTCCGTGTCCAAATTGAAGACCCACGGCATGATGACGTTTACAGGCGCTGTCAAGAATATGTTTGGCGTGATTCCAGGCACGATGAAGGCTGAGTATCACGTGCGTATGCCCCAGGCGGATGACTTCGCTGACGCGCTGCTGGATATCTGCCATGCGGCAGCCCCGGTCCTCTCCTTTATGGATGGCATCATCGGCATGGAGGGAAATGGGCCTACGGGGGGACGGCCGCGGGCGGTGGGCGCAGTTCTCGCATCCAGTAACCCATATCAGCTGGATTTGGCCGCCTGTAGCCTCATCGGTTTGTCGATGGAGCAGGTGCCGACGCTGCGCCGCGCCCATGCCCGGGGATGGATCCCCTCGTCCGCCGGCGAATTGGAGTGGAGCGGCGATCCGAGGGAGGAATTCTATGTGGCGGATTTTAAGCTGCCGGACCATATCGATTCCGACCTGATCGGAAAAAATCTGCCCTCCTTTCTGGCGAAGCCTGTCAATGCACTTCTCAGGCCGAAGGTGACCTTTCACCACGATATCTGCGTCGGGTGCGGCGCTTGCGCCGCCAACTGTCCGGCCAAGGTGATCACTATGAAGGACCATCGCCCCTATGCGGACTATTCCCGCTGCATCCGCTGCTATTGCTGTCAGGAATTGTGTCCGAAGAACGCTGTGTCGGTCCGGGAGTCGAAGCTTTTCAAGCTCGTGCGGAGATGGTAGGGAGAAAGGGGAGGGAACGATGGAGGGGAAATTGTACGTGTGCGCCACGCCCATCGGCAACCTGGAGGATATCACCCAGAGGGTGCTACAGACGCTTCGAGCGGTGGATCTGATTGCGGCTGAGGATACGCGGCACACGAAGAAACTGCTAAACCACTATGGGATCCATACGCCGCTCATCAGCTATCACCAGCACAACGAGCGGGAGCGCTCCCAAGAGATTCTTCAGATGCTGAGGGATGGAAAACAGATTGCCTTGGTCAGCGATGCGGGTACGCCCGCTATATCCGATCCAGGGCAAATTCTCGTCCGGCGGTGCCGGGACGAGGGCTTGGCGGTGACAGCGCTGCCTGGCCCGTGCGCTTTGATCACCGCTCTATCCATGTCGGGGCTGGACTCCCGCCGGTTTGTATTTGAAGGCTTCCTGCCGGCGGGCAAGAGAGAGCGGGCGGCGGTGCTGGAGAGACTGGTGGAGGAGACAAGAACGGTGATCCTCTATGAGGCGCCTCACCGGTTGGTTGAGACGTTGCAGGCGCTGCATCAGGCTGTCGGAGACCGAAGGGCCGCCGCTGTCCGAGAATTGACGAAGCGGTTTGAGGATATCCGCATGGCGCCGTTGGGTGATCTCTGTGCCTTTTATGAGGAGACGGAGCCTAAAGGCGAATTTGTCTTGCTGTTGGAGGGACGGGAAGAGGCACAGTTGACCAAGGAAAGGCAGGCGCAGTGGGAGGCCATGTCTTTGACGGAGCATATGGCGGTCTATGCCCATCTGCCGGAAAAAGAGGCCATGAAGCAGGTGGCCAAGGATCGCGGCGTCTCCAAGCGAGATATCTATGAGCAGTTGAAGACGTAGCGGCACGATTTCTCCGCTTTTGACATTCGAATCCTATAGGACAAAAAAAGGGGCTGATCGCCCCTTTTTCCGTTACTTATAATGTAATGTCTTACTTGTCATAGCTGGTATATTTGTAGAAGCCTTCTCCAACTGCGATACCGGGGTTTCACTTAGATAAAGATACCACACCATTCCCACGCTGACTTTTGCTCAAC
>JAHZBS010000300.1:950-3080 GCA_019423265.1 Clostridiales bacterium | reverse complement strand
AACACATTGGTCATTGTGGCGACCCACGATATGGAGATTACGCAGAATGTGGATGCAGATTATACCAGCTACCATTTTTCCGAGAATGTCACCCGTGATTCCCTCGATTTCGATTATAAGTTGAAGGAGGGACCTCTGACAAAGCCAAACGGCATCCGCATTCTGGAGTATATCGGGTACCCGGAGGAGATCACGGACAGGGCGTATGCCAACACAGGGTATGATGCGGAGACAGAGAGAGAGGAGTTGCGCCAGGATGGAGACTAGAGAAGAAGCCTTTGCAGGGATGCTTAATGTAGAAATCGATTGCGACTGCGGACGAACCCACAAAGCCGCCATCGATCGAATCATCATTGGAAGAGGGGCCTTGGACCAGCTTCCGGAGGTTATGCAGGAGCAGGGGAAGGATAGCGCTTTCCTGCTGGCGGACGAGACGACATGGCAGGTGGCGGGCATACGCATCGAAGAACTGCTGCGGCAGCAGTCGATCCGGACCTACGCCTATGTATATCGCCGGGATGGCGCCTTGGAGGCGGACGAGAGGGCGGTTGAGGAAGGGTGCGAGGCGGTGGCGCAGCTGGAGGAGAGACCGTCGGTCCTCATCGCTGTCGGATCCGGAACGCTGAATGATCTGGGAAAAGCAGTGGCCTACAGGGCGGGATGCCCCCAGTGGGCCGTCGGCACCGCGCCCTCCATGGATGGCTATGCGTCCACCGTGGCGGCTCTCACAAAGAATGATATCAAGATTTCGGAGTATTATGATCCTCCCGCCGTGATCATCGGGGATACACAGATTATGCAGACAGCGCCTCGCTCCATGGTTTTGGCCGGGATCGGGGACATGGCGGCCAAGTACAATGCGATATTGGAGTGGAGGATCAGCCATCTGGTAAACGGAGAGTACTATTGTGCCTTCATAGCCGACGGTATGCTGGAAACGACGGACCAAATTATGAAGCTAGCCCTGGAGGCCCCCACAGAGGGCCCTCTCCCCGATGAGCTGTTAGAGCGGTTGATGGAAGGGCTTGTGGCCTCCGGAATCTATATGAGCTATACGGGTTCCTCCAGAGCCGCTTCCGGTGCGGAGCACCATCTGTCCCACTTCTGGGAAATGTGGCTACAGTTGTCGGGAAAACCGCCGATTTTTCACGGCGTCAAGGTCGGGGTGGGGTCGATTATTTTGGATAGGCTCTACCGAGAATTTCTTCCCTATTCCATCCCCCAGCGGGAGGCACAACAATTTCTAGAACAGTTTGATGAGGAGGCCGACAGGGCGGAGATAGCGGAGGTCTACGGAAAAGCGGCGCCTACGGTTCTGGCCGACTACGATTTTCAGCGGGACGTCCGCTTGCAGCGGCTGGAACGCCTCGTTCGACTAAAACCACAGATCGATGAGGAGATTACCCGGATGCTGCCCCGGCTGGATCTGATGAAGCAGGCCATGCTCCATATAGGGGCCACTGTGGATTGGAGGCAGCTGCCAGGAATTACGGCCAGAGAAGTCCGGCTGGCGATTCTCCGGGCAAAGGAGATCCGCCCTCAGTATACGATTTTACAGATGGCACTGGAAACCAGGTTTCCCATGGAGGATTTCGCGGCCCGGATCCTTCGCGGCGGCGCGGAGCCGGAGCAGCGCCAGGAAAATCCGGTGCCTCAGCCCGCGGAAAACGCAGATGGCAGAGAACAAATGGAACTGAATTTAACCAATCTTGATAGAATGGAGGAAACGGACATGGAAGACGAGAGAAATGCACAGGAGGAGATAGCTGCTGAGGAGGTTGCGGCGGTTGAAGCGGTAGCCCAGCCCCAGGAAGAAAAGAAGCCGGCAGATGCAAAGCGGCGGGGACGCCCTAAGAAAGAGGAAGGCGAAGCGAAACCGAAGGCGCCGGCCAAAAAGGCCACGGCGAAAAAAGCGCCGGCCTCCAAGAATCCGGCGAATGCCTCCACAGCAAAGAAAAGAGCGGCGGAGAAGGCGGCGCCGAAGAAGGCAGATCCGCCGGCGCGCCGCAAAAAACAAGAACTGCCGTATTATCTGTTGTAATTAAAAAAAAAGTTCGCCGAAAGGCGAACTTTTATCGCCGAAAGGCGAACTTTTATCGCCGAAAGGCGAACTTTTATCGCCGAAAGGCG
>JAHZBS010000300.1:0-850 GCA_019423265.1 Clostridiales bacterium | reverse complement strand
AACTTTTTATGAAAAGGGAGAGGGGGAAAGCCGATGGGGGATAATAAAGAAGTGCGGATCCCTGTGCGCCAGATGGTGGAGTTTTTATTCCGCAGCGGCGATATTGCCGGAGGCTTTTCCGGGACCCAGCGGGCACAGGAGGGGACAAGGATCCATCAGAAGCTTCAAAAGAATGCACCGGATGGGTATGAGAAGGAAGTGTTTCTGCGCTATCGGATGGAACTGACGCCGGAGATGGATATGGTGGTGGAGGGGCGGGCCGATGGAATCTTTCAGGAGGAAGGGGTCTGGACTGTGGACGAGATCAAGTCCACCTATCTCTCTCTGGAACGGCTGGCGGTGAACCCGACACATCTGGCGCAGGCTAAGTGCTATGCCTATATGTACGCGCAGCAGCATTCCTTGGAGCGGATGCGGGTGCGGCTTGTCTACTGCCATGTGGAAACGGAGCAGGTGCGAAGTTTTGACGACGACTTCTCCTTCTCTGAGCTAGAAGTATTTTTTCAGGACGCTCTTGCGCGGTATGGAAACTGGCTTATCTGGAGAGAGCAGTGGGAACAGGGGCGAAATGACAGCGCGGCCCAGGTATCCTTCCCTTTTGTCGGCTTTCGGCCGGGACAGCGCACCATGGCGGCGTATATCTTCAAGGCCATCGGGGAGGGAGAACGGTTATTCTTGCAAGCCCCCACCGGGATCGGGAAAACCATGAGCGCTCTGTTCCCGGCAGTCAAGGCATTTGAGCGGGGGACCGTGGAGAGGATTTTTTATCTGACCGCGAAAAATGTCACGGGGCAGGCGGCCCGCAATGCGCTGGAGATTTTGCGGGCGGGGGGATTGAAGGTGAAGTCCA
>JAHZBS010000030.1 GCA_019423265.1 Clostridiales bacterium | reverse complement strand
GAAAAGGTTTTAGAGGGAAAAGAATACAATCGGGACCGGCTGCACATTCTACATACGACACAGGTGGTGGAGAATGAGGAGAAATCCCCGGCGGATGCCATTCGCCGCAAGAAGGACTCCTCCATGGCAGTCGCTATGCGCATGGTAAAAGAGAAGAAGGCGGACGGCATGGTGTCAGCCGGCAACACAGGGGCGCTGCTGGCCGGCGCAACCCTGTTGGTGGGGCGAATCCCCGGCATTTTGCGCCCGGCTCTGTCCATTGCGCTGCCGACGGGCGAGAAGCCCACGCTCGTCTTGGACGTAGGCGCCAACATGGACTGCAAGCCAGCGTACCTCGTGCAGTTTGCCCAGATGAGCAGCATCTATTATCGAGCGCAATACGGTGTTGAATCCCCGCGGGTCGGGCTGCTGAATGTGGGAGCGGAGGACGGAAAAGGCAACGCTCTGACGAAGGAAGCGTATCCAATGTTGAAGGAGGAAGCCGCTCTGAATTTCGCGGGGAACATTGAGGCGCGGGATGTATTTGCAGGCGCTGTGGAGATTGCCGTCTGCGATGGATTTGCCGGAAATATTCTTCTAAAGACAGTGGAGGGCGCGGCGGGATTCATTCTGTCGCTGATGAAGGAGACCATATCCCAGTCTGTCAAAGGTAAGGTCGGCGGCCTTCTGTTGAAGGAGGACCTCCGGGGGGTAAAACACAAGCTGGACCCTTCCTCTGTGGGAGGAACGCCGCTGCTGGGAGTGGACGGCGCCGTTATCAAGGCCCATGGGAATTCCAAGGCGGCGGCCATGGCCAACGCCATCGGGCAGTGCCGCCGGTTCCTACAGTCCGGCGTGAACGAGGACATTCATAAGAATATAAATCCTGATCACTAGAATAGAAAGAGCGGCAGAAAGGAGTTTTTTGGATGGATGAGATGGAGAGATTGAAAAAGATCATTGCGGAGGAGCTCAGTGTGGATGAATCGGAAATCACCGAGGAGACATCCTTTGCGGATGATTTGGGAGCGGATTCCATAGACCTGTTTCAGGTTCTGATGGCTGTGGAGGAAGAATTTGGCGTAGAGCTTGAGGGCGAGGCAGGGGAACAGATCAAGACCGTAGGAGATGCCCTTCAATTTGTAAAGGAAAATCAATAAAAGTTTGCCGGAGGCAGACTTTGGGTGCTGATAAACGCAGCGCTTTCATGAGCGGGAATCCTTCGTATCGTCTCGAATCGGAGGATTCCCGTTTGAATCACGGGGACACGGCAGCCTTTGGCTCGCGGGTGCTTCCCCGGTGCGAAAGCGCTCTTGAATGGAGGTTACCGGATAATGGGTAGAGAGAATACGCCGAAGCCAGCCGACAGGATTGAGGAATTCGAGAGGCTCATCGGATATCACTTCGCAGACCGCAAGTTGGTGCAGAAGGCGCTGACGCATACGTCCTACGCCAATGAAAAGTTGGAGGACAAGGCATTTAACAATGAGCGCCTGGAATTTCTGGGGGATGCCGTGCTGGAGCTTGTCACATCCCAGATGCTGTTCGCCACCTATGATCTGCCGGAGGGAGAACTGTCGAAGCGCCGGGCCAGCATTGTGTGCGAAGCGTCGTTAGCCTACGTGGCAAAGGCGATGGGATTTGGCCAATTCCTGTATTTAAGCAATGGGGAAGAGCAGAATGGTGGGCGGGAGCGCAATTCGCTGCTGGCGGATATGGTGGAGGCTGTCATCGGCGCCGTATATCTCGAGGCAGGGCTGGAGGAGGCGAGGCGCCTGATTGAGTCGCTGCTGTTTTCCCGCTTGAAGGAGATTGAATCCCATACAGGTGAGGATTACAAGACGGAATTGCAGGAGTTGGTGCAGGCAAGGGAGAACGGTAAGCTAGAGTATGAGCTTGTGGATGAATCGGGCCCGGACCATGACAAGACCTTCTCCATTTCGCTGCGCTACATGGGCGAGACCGTGGGGCAAGGGATCGGCAAGACCAAGAAGGAAGCGGAACAGAAAGCGGCGCAGAAAGCGCTGGCACTGCTCAGAGAAAAGGAATAGCGCGCCTGCTGTATGGCGGGCTTTTTGCCGTTCGGCATTTCGCCGGCCGGCGCGCGTTTAAGAATCAGAAAGGTGAACGGACGATGGAGTTAAAGCGAGTGGAAATGCTGGGCTTCAAATCGTTTCCTGAGAAAATCAGCGTAGAATTCGACCGCGGAATCACCGCGATCGTGGGACCCAATGGAAGTGGAAAGAGCAACATATCCGACGCGGTTCGGTGGGTGCTCGGTGAACAGAGCGCCAGGACGCTTCGAGGGGCGAAGATGGAAGATGTGATCTTTGCGGGGACGCAAAGACGCCGCCCGGTCAATTATGCGCAGGTGACATTGGTTTTAGATAATTCCGATAAAAAGATACCCATCGAGTACGATGAGGTGTCCATCAGCAGGCGGGTATACCGGTCCGGTGAGAGCGAATACACGGTGAATCAGAACCGATGCCGGCTTAAGGACGTGCAGGAACTGTTGATGGACACCGGAATCGGAAAAGACGGATACTCGGTAATCGGACAAGGGCAGATCGATCAGCTCTTGAGCACGAAGCCGCAGGAACGCAGATTGATATTTGAAGAGGCCGCCGGCATTGTAAAATACAAGACGAGGAAAGAGACCGCCATCAAAGAGCTGGAGGAAGAGCGGGCTAATCTCAACCGCGTCCAAGACATTTTGGAGGAGATCACCTCCCGGCTAGGTCCGCTGCGAGAGCAGGCGGAGGTCGCGCAGAAATATATAAAGCTAAAAGATGAACTCAAGATCTACGAGATCAACGCATTTCTCGGCCAGTATAAACAGTATCGGGAGCAGTACCAGAGGTTGCTGTCGCAGCAAGAGGATCTAGGGCGCCAGATGGAGGCTTCCCGGAGGGAGCAGGAGGAGGCCAAGGCGCGGTCGGCGCAGTATGCGGCTGCGGCGCAGCAGGTACAGCAGACGCTGTCGCAGATGTATGACGAGATGACGCAGATGAAGGTTCGCAAGGAGACGGCGGAGGGAAACCGGCGCGTCGATCAGCAGAAGAAGGACTATCTGCAAAAGGAATTGGAGAGCGCCCAGAAGCGGCTGGACGATACGAAAAGTAAGCTGAGCGCCCGCGCGGCCACTGTCCGCAAGGAGGAAGAGCGCCGCGAGCAGCTGTCCCAGGACTTGAATCTTCGAGAAAACCGGATGACTTTGCTGAGCGAAGCGGAGAAAAACCTTTCGGAGGAAGCATCCCAGGTCGAGGCTTCCCTGGAGAAGCACACGGCCGCGCTGAGCGCTGTGAAGGCATCGCTGACGGACAAGCAAAATAAAGCGCAGCGCCATGAGATTGTGCTGGAGCAGGGGCGAAGCAGGCAAGAGTCGTTGGAATCCAGGAGCGCACAGCTGTGCCAGGAGCGGCAGGAGAAGGAAGCCGCCTTGCAAGAGCTTGACCGGAAGCTAAAGTCCCAGGAGGAAATGCATGAGCAGGTGGAGAGGGAGCTGGCCGCTCTTACGGAGCAGGTGGGCCGGCTGCGGCAGACGATCCGGGACAAGCAGAAGGAAGAGGAAGAAATCGTAGCGGCGATCCGGGCCGATCAGTCGCGCATTCAATGGCTCCAAGATCTGGAGAGGGATTACGAGGGATTTAGCAATAGCGTCAAAAGCATTATGTCTCTGAGGCAGAGGGAGCCACAGCGCTGGCAGAAGATCCACGGGACGCTGGCGGACGTCATATCTGTGCCGTCTCATTTAGCCGTGGCCATGGAGATTGCCCTTGGCCCCGCCATACAGAATATTATAACGGAAGATCAGGAATGCGCCAAGGCTTTGATCGAGTATCTTCGCTCCCGCAACGGCGGGAGGGCGACCTTTCAACCTCTTGACACGGTAACCGGCCGGGCGCCCTTTGCAGGCGCGCAGAAAGTCAAGGCCATGCCGGGGGTACTGGGCTTTGCCAATGAGCTGGTCCAATACCATGAACAGTACGGGGCGATCCTGTCCAGACTCCTGGGATACGTGGTGGTGGCCGAGGACTTCGACACCGCGGCGGCGATCTCGAAAGAGTACGGCAATGTGCTCCGCGTCGTCACGCTAAAAGGCGATATATTTAATATTGGCGGCTCCATCACGGGGGGCAGCACCGGAAACCGGGCCGGCAATATATTGAGCCGAAAGGGAGAGCTGGATACCCTTGCCAGGGACATTGAGGACAAGCGCGCCGAAGGCCGAGCTATGCAGCAGGAGGTGGCCGCCCTTTCAGCGGAGCGCCAGAGACAGGCGCAGGCTGTGGACGAGGCGGCAGCGAAGCGCGACGAGGCGGCAGCTAGCCTTTCAGAGCTTCAAAAACAACGGGACCAGCTTCTGTTTGTGTTAGAACATATCCGGCAAGAGCAGAGTGGGCTTGATGAGGACAAGCGCTCTCTGCTCGCACAGGTCGAGGAACACCAGGAGTCCATGGCCAAGTACCAGGAGGACATTGCCGCCCTGGAGCTTCAGTCGAAGGAGGAGACGGAGCAGGTTCGCCGGCTGCAGGAGGCGGTGGCGGGCAAGAGCCGGGAGAAGGAAGACTTGAAGGCTCAGCTCATGCAGGTGCGCATCGATGTAAGCGGCGTGCGCCAGCAGATTCAATCGCTGGAGCGCACCATGGGCTGGGAGCGCCAGGAGATTGAGAATCTAACCCAGGACGCCGAGGGCATTCTGGAGGAGATGGCCTCCCACCGGGCAGAGGAAAAGGAGCTGGAGCAAAGGCTTCTCTCCCTGGAGAAAGAACAGCGCGACCTTACAGAGCAGATCCAGGAGAGAACCCAGCGCCTCAAAGCGCTGGAGGCGGAGCGGGATGAGAGAGACCGCAAGCGGGATGAGGGGATCCGCGAGGCCGAGGAAACATTGCGCAACTTTAGTACACTGGAAAAGGAGCAGGTCCGCCTTGAGAATCTGGCAAGCCGGGCGAAAAAAGATCTGACGGATCTTCAGGACCGAATCTGGGAAGAATATGAGATGACCTACAATGTGGCCGCGGCTATGGAGCAGGAGGAACTGGGCAGCAGCGCCAGCATTGCCAGGCGGATTACACAGCTGAAAGAGCAGATCAAGGCTCTTGGCGATGTGCATGTGGGCGCCATCACAGAGTACGCCGCTCTGACGGAGCGCTGCGATTTCCTAACGGCACAGCGGGATGACATCCTGAAGGCAGAACAGAGCTTGCAGGACATTATCGAGCGGCTGACGAAACAGATGGAGGAACAATTTGTTGAAGGCTTCACCCGGATCGCAGAACTGTTTAACCAAGTCTTTCAGAAGCTATTCGGCGGCGGCCGAGGGATCTTGCGGCTGGCCGAGGGGGAGGGAGTCCTGGAGGCGGGGATTGAGATCATCGCACAGCCGCCGGGAAAGAAACTTCAGAGCATGATGCTGCTGTCCGGCGGAGAAAAGGCTTTGACGGCTATCGCGCTTCTCTTTGCCATCCAGCAGCTCAACCCCGCGCCGTTTTGTATTTTGGACGAGATTGAAGCGGCGCTGGACGACGCCAACGTCGTCCGGTTTGCCAACTATCTCAAAGAGCTTTGCGGCCGCACTCAGTTCATTGTCATCACGCACCGAAAGGGAACCATGGAGGCCGCCCATACCATGTATGGAATCACCATGGAGGAAAAGGGTGTTTCCAAGTGTATTTCTGTTAAGTTTGAATAAGGAGCAGGGATAAAAATGGGATTTTTTGATACGCTAAAGAAAGGGTTGGAGAAAACCCGCAACAGCATCGTCGGAAATATTGAGTCGCTGTTCGGAGCCTACAGTGAAGTGGATGACGATTTTTATGAGGAGCTGGAGGAAGCGCTGATTTTAAGCGATCTGGGAATGGAGACGACAACGCGGATCGTGGAGTCTCTCCGGAAAAAGGCCAGGGAACAGCGCTTAAAGAAGCCTGAGGAAGTCCGTGAACTGCTGGTGGAGGAGATTAGCGGTATTCTCAAGACCTCAGAACCCGGTATCACAGAGCCGGGGAAAATGAACGTCATTCTGGTCATCGGTGTAAATGGAGTCGGCAAGACCACCAGCATCGGGAAGATTGCCGCCCAGCTCAAGAGCGACGGCAACAAAGTCCTGCTGGCGGCCGCAGACACGTTCCGGGCCGCCGCCATTGACCAGCTGAAGGTGTGGGCCCAGAGGGCGGACGTGGATATCATCTATCACCAGGAGGGCGCGGACCCGGGCGCTGTGGTCTTCGACGCGGCGGCCGCGGCCCGATCCAGGAAGGCGAATGTGCTCATCTGCGATACGGCAGGCCGGCTTCACAATAAGAAGAACCTGATGGAAGAGCTGAAGAAGATCAACCGCATCCTTGACCGGGAATTTCCCGACGCCCACAGGGAAGTTCTGTTGGTGTTAGATGGAACCACCGGGCAGAATGCTTTACAGCAGGCCAAATTATTTGCCGAGGCGGCGCCGGTTACGGGGATCGTGTTGACCAAATTGGACGGGACGGCGAAGGGCGGCGTCGTCATCGGGATCGCCGGTGAGCTGCAGATTCCGGTAAAGTATATCGGAGTGGGAGAGGGAATTGAGGACTTGCAGCCCTTTCACGCGGAAGAATTTGCGGCGGCGCTGTTTGAATAGGACAAATCGAGAAATTCAGGAGGAATATCAATGGAGATACGTTATTCCAGTCACCCAGAGGATGTGAAATATTACACCACAGAGGAGCTGCGAGATCATTTTCTGATCCCAGATCTCTTCCAATACGGGGAGATCAAGAGTGTATATTGCCATGAGGACCGCATGATCGTAGGCTCTGCCGTGCCCACAACGGCGGCGCTGGCGCCGGAGGATGGGCGCCAGCTCGGATGCGCATATTTTATGGAAAGGCGAGAGATGGGAATTCTCAATATCGGCGGCGAAGGGCGTGTAAAGGCGGGCGACGCTGACTATAGCCTACAGTGTGGCGATGCCCTGTATGTGGGTATGGGGACGAAGGAGCTGTCTTTTTCAAGCGAGAATCCCACCGACCCGGCAAAATTCTATTTTGTCTCCGTCCCGGCCCACGAGGCCTATGAATGCGTTAAGATTTCTAAAGCCGAGGCCATTGTAAAGAGGGCGGGGAGCGAGGATCAATGTAATACGCGGACGATTCTTCAGTACATCCATCCCTCCGTCTGCAAAAGCTGCCAGCTTTTAATGGGCGTCACCGCCCTGGACAAGGGCAGTGTTTGGAATGCGCCGCCATTTCACACCCATGAGCGCCGGGCGGAAGCCTTCCTCTATTTTGATATGCAGGAGGAGGATGTGGTCTTCTACTTTATGGGACATCCGACCGAGACGCGGCATCTTGTGGTGCGGCAGCGGGAAGCGGTGCTCTCCCCCAGCTGGTCTATGCACGGGGGATGCGGCACAGGGCGGTACTCTGTAGCGTGGGCTATGGCGGGAGAAAATCAGGCGTTCGACGACATGGACGCCGTGTCCCTGGCCGATATTCAATAGGTTTTGAAAGAGGGGTGTTGATTTGATGGACATACGTCCTAGGAGACTTCGGAGCGGAGATGGTTTGCGGAAGATGGTCCGGGAGACGCGAGTCTCCCCCTCGTCCCTGGTCTATCCTCTTTTTGTCAGAGAGGGGTCGAACATTCGGGAGGAGATCCCCTCCCTTGCGGGGCAATTCCGATATAGCCCGGATCGGGTGGACCAAGCGGCGGAAGAGGCGTTAGCTCACGGTGTCGGGGCCCTGCTGCTCTTTGGACTTCCGGATAAAAAGGATCCTCTCGGGTCCGACGCCTATGCGGACGACGGCGTTGTACAGCAGGGGATCCGAAGACTGAAGGAGCGGTACCCACAGCTCTACCTCATCACGGACGTCTGCATGTGTGAATATACGTCCCACGGGCACTGCGGAATTCTCTGCGAGACAGAAGTGGATAACGATGCGACGCTGCCGTACCTTGCCGCCATTGCGGTATCCCATGCCCGGGCCGGCGCCGATATGGTAGCCCCATCCGATATGATGGACGGCAGGGTATCCGCCATCCGGCATGGCTTGGATGCAGCTGGCTTTCAGGGTGTGCCCATCATGTCCTACGCGGTGAAATACGCCTCCTCCTTCTACGGCCCTTTCCGGGAGGCGGCGGGGTCCGCCCCCTCCTTTGGCGATCGAAAGGGGTATCAGATGGATTATCACAACGTTCGGGAAGCGCGGAAGGAGGCGCAGCTGGACGTGGCGGAGGGCGCCGACATTTTGATGGTGAAACCGGCCATGTCCTATCTCGATGTCATGTATCAGGTTAAGCAGGAGACGGCGCTGCCTCTGGCCGCCTACAGCGTCAGCGGTGAATATGCCATGATAAAGGCGGCGGCGGCTCAGGGCTTCATAGATGAATATGGCGCCATGTGTGAGAGCGCCGTTGGGGTCTACCGCGCCGGGGCGGATATCCTCATCTCCTATTATGCCAAGGAGATTGCGGATGCCATGGAAAAAGGAGATATCGGATGATGGAGACGAAGAGTGAGGTTTTATTTCAGCGCGCGCAGAAGGTGATCCCGGGTGGCGTCAACAGCCCTGTGCGGGCATTTCGCTCTGTTGGCCGGCATCCTCTGTTCATTGAGAGGGCAGAGGGGCAGTACATCTATGACGCAGATGGCAACCGCTACACGGATTATGTAGGGTCCTGGGGACCGATGATTTTGGGACACAAGGCGCCCGCTGTACAGGAAGCGGTTATGGAGGCTCTGGACGGGGGCTTGAGCTTCGGCGCGCCCACCGAGCGGGAAGTGCAGATTGCGGAGCTGATCACCCAGAATGTGCCGGGCGTGGAGATGATTCGAATGGTCAATAGCGGCACGGAGGCGGTGATGAGCGCCGTCCGGGCTGCTCGAGGGTTTACCGGGCGCTGGAAGATCATCAAGTTTGAAGGCTGCTATCATGGGCACAGCGACGGGATGCTGGTCAAGGCCGGGTCCGGTGTGATGACCGCCGGGATCCCCGATAGCCTGGGAGTCCCGGGGGGATGTGCCCAAGACACACTGACGGCGGTGTACAATGATCTGGACAGTGTGGAGCAGCTCTTCCAGCAGCACCGAGGGAATGTGGCTGCCGTCATTTTGGAGCCGGTGGCGGCCAATATGGGCGTTGTATTGCCGAAGCCGGGATTTTTGCAAGAGCTGCGGAGGTTGTGCGACGCCAACGGGGCGCTGTTAATCTTTGACGAGGTGATCACAGGGTTTCGGCTGGCCTTCGGAGGCGCCCAGGAGTATTTTGGCGTACAGGCGGACTTGGCGACTTACGGAAAGATCATCGGCGGCGGTATGCCAGTGGGCGCCTACGGTGGACGGAGGGAAATCATGGAGACGGTGGCGCCTCTGGGGGGCGTGTACCAGGCCGGAACACTTTCCGGCAATCCCGTCGCTATGGCGGCCGGACTGGCCCAGCTGAGGTTCTTGCTGGACAATCCACAGGTCTATGGGCAGATTGATCAATCCTGCGCCTATCTCGTGGAGGGACTCCAAAAGGCAGCTGCGGAGGCAGGGGAACCCCTGACGGCACGCCGGATCGGCTCCCTGGCCTGCCTTTTCTTCACCGGGTCCCCGGTGGAGGACTACGGAAGCGCCAAGTCCAGCGACACGGCGAAATTCGCTCGGTATTTTAACGCTATGCTGGCGCGGGGACACTATTTTGCTCCCTCTCAGTTTGAAGCGATTTTTCTGGGGTATGCCCATACAAAAGCGGATCTGGACCGGACGATTGAGGACGCCCGCGCGGTTATGAAAACGCTGCATTGCTGAGTGGAAGACAGCGGTGCGGCGCCGGGATTTTTATGAGAATGCAACGGCTATATTTGACACAAGAAGGAGGAACAGGGATGCGTGACACGATTTCACTCAACGGAGCATGGGATTTTATGCCTCTTTACCAGCAACATGTTTCAGGTCTGCCGGAGTCGATCCGGTATGCGCCGGAGCCGGTACAGGTGCCATCCTCGTGGCGGCAGTCAAGCCAGGAATTCCGGATCGAAAAATATGGATTTGACCCGTTTCACATGTTTGCGTACCCAGAGGCATGGAATGAGGCCGAATCCGGAGTGCTGCACAGAGTCGTCAACCTGAGGGAAGAGCAGCTGGCACAAAGGCTTGTCTTGCAGTTTCACGGCATTTTCCAGAAAGCCTATATCTATTGGAACGGGGAACTGCTGGCTGAAACCCAGGAGGCGTACCTGCCTACATATGTGGAGATTACCGGAAGGGGAAGAGCGGGGGAAAACCAATTGCATGTGGTGTGTACCAGCTTTAACGATTGTTTCATTGCCTCCGGGCAGAAGAAGGTGACGGGCCTGGCCGGATCCTGGTTTCACAAGCTCTACCGGGGAATCTGGCAGGATGTTAATCTGCTCGTCATGCCAAAAACCTGCATTGCCGATGTAGAGATTGTGACTTCGGTGCGGGAAGGTGCGCTGCGCGTCATGGCAGAATTGTTTGGCGCAGAGGGAAAGGAGCTCACGGTGGAGGTCTCCGTGTACGACGGGAAGGAGGAAGTCAAGCGCTTTTCCTGCGCCACCGGCGGGAAAAACACGGTTGAATTGAAGGAAGAGTGGGAGAATCCGATTTTGTGGGATACGGAGAATCCCCATCTATACCATATGGCCGTGCGCCTGGCGGATCGCGGAGCGATTCTGGACAGCGTGCAGGAGCGTTTTGGTTTCCGGGAATTCTGGGCGGAAGGGCAGAATTTTATGCTGAACGGGACTCGCGTAAATCTGAGGGGAGACTCCTGGCATTTTCAGGGCGCCGTCCAACAGACGAAAGAATACGCCCTGAACTGGTGCAGGACGTGCAAAGAATACGGCGTCAACAGCATTCGGTACCATGCCAACCCTCATCCTACGTATTATCTCGACGCGGCGGATGAGATGGGCATTTTGATCGTAGATGAGACGGCCATCTACGGCTCTGGCAAATCTATGGACGCAGCGAATCCGGAATTTTTGGACAATTGCCGCCAGCACATCCGAAACTTTGTGTACCGCGATAAGAATCATCCCTCTGTGGTGATTTGGAGCTTGCAGAACGAAATGCGCTGGGTGGACGGGCGAGATGAGTATAAAAAGCATGTGCCGGCCTTGATGGATATCTTTCACCGCGTCGACCATTCCGGGCGCCTCGTCTCCTTAGACGGGGATAACCGGCTCATCGACAAGGAGCACACGGAAGTCGCCAGCTTGCACTATAATATTGACGGTATGATCAATCAGTGGGATCGGAAGACGCCGCTGACCATCGGTGAGCACGGCGGGCTGTGGTATGTCTGCCCGCAAAATAGCAGTATGTATATGGGACTGCAAGCGTATCATGACCACGAAGCCTGCGCGGAGGGTATTTCTATTAAAGAGCAGCTGTTCATGGAGTATGCGCGGCGCAAAGAGGTTTCGGGCATATCCAGCTTCAACTTTGCACATTATTTTGCCACCAGTATGCCTGGCGAGGACGTCCCCATTGAGAATCCGCCCAGGACAATCAAAAAAAATTCCCTGACTATAAACAACGGCCTTCTGCCGCCGGGATACCCCCGCTATAGTCCCAATGTGACGTGCCAATATGCGGTGGAAGGGATGCGGCCCGTGACCATCATCCCGCGGGAGTATGACCATTCTTTCTACGATGACAAACCGATTGACCGAACGCTGGATGTCTACAACGATACGCTGCACCGTCAGCAAGTTACACTGAAAATGCGGGCGGTCCAGGGCTCCCATGTAGTCTTCGAGGAGAGCCAACGTTTTACCCAGGAGCCGGGCAAGTACGTTTCGGTTGGGATCAGCATTCGGCCTGCAAAATGCACAGAGAGGACGGCGCTTTCTCTGACGGCGGAGCTGTATCACGGGGAACAGCTTATGTTCACGCTCCATCGGGACTATTCCGTCTATCCGGCAGAGCTGAAGACAGAACCGGCGGTCCAGACTGCGGTATGCTATTTTGGCAATGAGACGGACTATGAGATCATCCGCAGGCTGGCGCCAAACTGCCGGCGGGTGAGGTCGATCCAGGAGGCAGGGCCGGAGCGAATTCTTGTTCTCGGCAGTGGGCTGGAAGAGCAGGAAGCGGATCTGCACAGCGGGCTGTACCGCTTTATGATGGGCGGCGGGCGCATCCTGATCCTGGAACAAGAGGGATTTTCTTTTGGCAGTATGACCATCAATAAAAAAGAATTTCTGCGCGCCCATGCCAGTGAGTATTCTCACCCGGCGCTGAAAGGGCTGAGCAATGACGATTTTAGTTGCTGGTTGCCCCATGCGGGCGAATACGGCCCGGACTCTTTTATCAACAGCGCCTTTGAGAAACCGCAGCACGGCGATTTTCACATCCTTCTGGAATGCAGCTTTGGCGATTTCAACGACGGTGGGGATCTGTGGACGCCGCTGCTGGAATACAAAAAGGGGCAGGGGGCGGTTCTCGCCTGCCAGCTTGAGGTGATGAAGCATTTTGCGGAGGTGCCGCAGGCGTGCGTGCTGGTGCGGAATATGCTGTCCTATCTGGACACGAAAACCTATGGGTATGCGGACACCGGTGTGATTGCCGGAGCAGCGGAGAGGCAATTCTTGGATGCCCTAGGTCTGGTCTATCAGGATGAATTTGACTGGGACACGGTGGGGCTGTTAATCGTATCGCCCTCGGCCGCTGCCGGACGGGAGAGGGAGATCCGTGAATTTGTAGAGCGCGGAGGGAAGCTTCTCTGTCTTCCCGCCCGCGACGGCAGCTTCTTGTCCGCGGTGACAGGGCGGACCGTGACCACCGAAAGCCGCCCGACGTATCAGATTTGGCCGGCCGGTGAGGCGGCGGAGCTGTGTGGATTTCCGGGGGTGCCCCGTTTCTGCATGGATAAGGTCGGAATGTCGCCCCGGGAGGTGACAAACCGCTTTGTGGCTGAAACCGCCATATCCGTCCCCGGGGCGGCGAAGCTTGCCGAGAGCGTGGAGGGCACAATCTGGGATGACCTGTTTATCGACGGCAATACGGCAGAATACTGTAAGCGGGCGCTGGTTGCCTACAAAAAGGAGCTGGCGGAGCAACCCCGGTGCTATATGGCCAAGGTGGATTCCATTGTGATGTCTCAGTTTTTTGTGGATGCGGGGGATGAAAAATCGGTCCGGGTTTATACGCGGCTTTTGGCCAATCTGGGGGCGCAGTTTGACGACGGAGAGATGGAGATCGTCAAGGGCGCTGGGCGGTATGCGGTGGAAAGCATGCTTGCCTTGCCCTACGAGCCGTATGAGGACTATGATAGAGCCTTGCAATACTATTCGGATCCGGAATTCAGCTTGAACAATCTGGGGGAGGGGCTGTACGGCTGGATGAAGAAATTTGAGAGGGACTCGAGGGATGGATTTTTAACGCTGACGGGAAGCGCCGGCCGGATCATGTTTGTGACCTGTTTTGTCCACGGGCTGTGCGGGGCGGATTCAGAATATCTCGCCTGCTTAGAGTCCAATTCGGACTGCGCTTTCTATCTCAACGGTGTGCGTGTCAGCGATAGCAGGGTCATCTTGAAAAATGGGATCAATCGGGTCTTCCTTCTCGTCCGTGCCGGTGAGGAGGATGTGCGGCTGCGCCTGGTATTCAAAAATACAGATGGCAGGTTTACCACAGACCTGCTGTATCGGACTACAGTGGATGAGGTAGACCCTAAATAGACAGAGGAGGATGAGACGATGGTGTATCGGTTTATGTATCAGGGCTATTCGGATGGCCCGGTGGCGCTGAGGGAGAACAGCGGCGCAGAACACGCCTCGATGGCGGAGAAGGATGGGCTTGTATTTTTATACTATGAAGCCCAGGTAGAGGATTTGCAGCCGGAGACTGTGGCGGAGGGGGCGCTGAAGCCATATCCCGACGGCCGCTGCTGGCAGAGAATGATGGAAATATTCCACTATTCCAGGCCGCTCTCCCAAGAGCATTGGCAGCGGAAAATCCAGGGAAAGACCCCGGAGTTCCGGATAAACTATGTCCGGCCGGATATGGCGGCAAGCTACATTTATTATCACTACCAGTACCAGGAGGAAATGCCGGGAGACGGAGATAAATACGGGATTATTTTTATCAGCGGCAACCGGCTGGTGATGTACCTGGAAAGCCCCACTGAGCCAGAGACGGAGAAATATCAGGGGTGTCTAACCACCCACATCACGCCCCATGATCAGTGGGGGAAAGTCATGGATCCGCATTTCCTGCCATGGGAAAATGGGAAAAAGGAATGGCGGCCGATGGAGCTGGTGCAGTAAAGAGAGTGGAAAAGACAAGAAAGGGATCGCTGCAAAAATGGCAGCGGTCCCTTTTTGAACAAAAATTCGACATATTTGTTCATATTATTAAGACAGAATTTGACATAGTAGGTCAAATTTTACCCATTTTTTGACATGTTATGTTCTGGTAAGCCAATGGCAAATCCGCTACAATAAAACTAACCCGTCAGGAATCAAAGGGTAGAAAGGAGCACTGCAACGATGCCTAGGACGCCGAGGGCGAGAGAAGAGAGCGGAATACACCACGTGGTGGTGCAAGGGCTGGATCACCAGAAGATCTTTGAGGAGAATGATGACAAAGACCTATATCTCGATATCGTGCTGCGCTTTAAGGAGCGTTTTGACATGCGGCTTTACGCATACTGCATCATGCCCAATCACGCCCACCTGCTGCTGAAGGAGGGTGAGATCGATATTTCCAGCTTCATGCGCAGAGTGGGAGTCAGCTTTGTCCACTGGTACAAGATGAATCACACAGTGGAGGGCCCCGTGTTCAGAGGGCGGTACATGAGCGAGCCGCTAGAGGATGAGAGCCAGATTCTCCAGGTCGCCCGCTTCATTCACCAGGAGCCTGTCAGAGTGGGGCTCGTCAGAGAGATGGAGGAGTACCTGTGGAGCAGTTACCGCCTATACTTGTACCAGAATAGCTTTATCGACTCAGAAGCGATTCTGGACCGTCTCCACTACTGGGGACCCTATGAGAGCTATATGAAGGTGCCGGAACCCGCTGTATATCTGGAGGAAGTGCCGCCCCGATTTGGAAAGACGGACCGGGAGGTTCGGGCCCTGCTGTTGAATCGCCTGGGTGGAAAGGCGATAGAGGAGCTGCGCTACATGCCTGCCGACATGCGGGACGCCATCCTGGCCAAGCTTCGATTTGACGACAAGGTATCCGTCGCACAGCTGGCCAGGGTGACACAGTTGGGACGGAGTATCATTCAAAAGCTGAGGAAGCCGGAGGGGTAGGCTATTCCATAGTCTGGTCCAATCCCTTGGAGGCGCCCAGAGTTCGCTTCAAAAAGGCTTTCGTCCGCTCCTGAACCGGATGATCGATAACCTGGCGCGGATCTCCCTCCTCCACGATGAAGCCCTTGTCCATGAAGATGACCCGGTCCGCCACATCCCGGGCGAAGATCATCTCATGGGTGACAACCACCATGGTCATATGTTCATTGGCCAGCTGACGCATGACCTGTAAGATCTCACCGGTGAGCTCCGGGTCGAGGGCTGAGGTCGGTTCGTCGAAGAATAGAATTTCCGGGTCCAGAGCCAAGGCCCGAGCGATCGCCACGCGCTGCTGTTGACCGCCGGACAGCTGGCAGGGATATGCGTCGGCCTTATCCGCCAGTCCCATTTTTTGCAGAAGCTCCGCTGCTTTGGCGCGGGCCTGCTCCTTCCCGATGCCGGCAATGTGGACGGGGGCATCGCACAGATTCTGCATCACAGAGAAATGGGGAAAGAGATTGAAATTCTGAAAGACCAGGCCGAAGCGCCGGCGGATCCGCTGTTGCGTCTCCTTGTCGGAGTAGGCACAGCCGCCTGAGGCTGTCGCCTGGACAAGGGCGTCCTCCCCATAGTAAATGCTCCCGCCATCCAGCGTTTCCAGCGTGGTACAGCAGCGCAGAAGAGTGGATTTGCCGGAACCGGAAGGGCCGATGATCGCCACGACCTCCCCCTGGTCTACATGAAAGGAAATGTCGTGTAGGACCTCATTGTCGCCAAAGGCCTTTTTGGCATTTTGTACGTCTAATACCGGCATGGGACAGGGACCTCCTTATTGATAATAGCTGAGTTTCCGCTCAGCAAAATTGAATAGGCGTGTGATAAAAAAGGTGGAGATGAGATAGAATATGCCCGCGATGATAATAGGAGTCAGCGAAGCCCGGGCTGTGACAGCCGTCTCCGCGATCCGAAACATTTCGTAGACAGCGATGGTCTGGGCCAGCGCCGTATCCTTGATAAGCGTGATCACTTCATTGGACATGGGTGGGAGAATCCGTTTGCACACCTGCGGGAGTATGATGCGGAAGAAAGTCTGAGATTTGCTGTAGCCGAGGACGTGGGCCGCCTCATGTTGTCCCTTCGGAATGCTTTCCAGCCCGCCCCGGTAGATCTCCGCAAAATATGCGGCGTAATTGAGAGTGAACGCAATGATTGTCGCCGGAAACCGGTATCCGGCCAGCGGCAGCTTAAATAGATAGTAGGGAGCGAAATACACGAAAATGAGCTGAAGCATGAGGGGCGTGCCGCGGATCACCAGCAGAAACCATTCCACAGGCTTGCGCACCCATCGATGCTTCGACATGCGGCCTAGAGCCACAGGAAGCGCTAGGGGAAGTGAAAAGAGCAATGTGAGAAAAAAGATGGACAGGGTGACGAGATATCCATTCCATAGTTGCAGGAGTAAGCTCGGCAAACCCTTAAAAAATTGAATCAAAGGATCCAGCATATCGATACGACCTCCCGAGTAGTAGAGAAAAGGGCGAGTCTGAAAAAACAACAGACAGCGCCCTTCACAAGCTTATTGAATTACGGTTACATCGTGGCCGAACCACTCGTTGGAGATTTTTGCCAGAGTACCGTCGGCAGCCATTTCTTTCAGTGCCTTTTC
>JAHZBS010000003.1 GCA_019423265.1 Clostridiales bacterium | reverse complement strand
GGTTATCAAGGGCGTCGATGAGTACCAAGACCTCCTTCGGATCTCGGTGGCCAGCGCGGGCAATGATCACCGTCTGGGCGCCAACGAGGCTCCTCCGGCCATTGTGTCCATGTTCGTCGGGGATGAGCTGCAAGCCGTTCTGGATTCCATCGAGCAGGGCGTTGTCATGGGACAATCCAGCAAAGAGGATATGAAGGTGGGCGTTCACATTCTGCCCCGTTTTCCGAAAGACAGCACCGACCGCAACCGCACATCGCCCTTTGCCTTTACCGGCAATAAGTTTGAATTCCGGATGCTGGGCTCCAACTGCTCCATCTCCGGACCTAATATCATTCTGAATACCATCGTCGCAGAGGAGCTCAGCCAGTTTGCCGACGAGCTGGAAGGCGCGGAGGATTTCACCAGCGCATTGACGGCGCTGATCCGGCGCACCATCACCGAACATAAGAGAATTATTTTTAACGGCAACAACTACTCCGATGAATGGGTCAAGGAAGCGGAAAGCCGCGGCCTCTTGAATCTCAAATCCACAGCGGAGGCGCTGCCCTATTTCATCAGTGAGAAAAATGTTGCGCTGTTTACCAAGCACAAGATCTTCACCGCGACGGAGATCCAGTCTCGATACGAGATTATGATGGAAAACTACTGCAAGACCATTAACATCGAAGCATTGACCATGTTGGAGATGGCGAAGAAGCAGATTCTGCCGGCTGTCCTGTCCTATATCAAGGATCTCAGCGATACTGCCGCCGTCAAAAAGCAGCTATCCCCGGCTATCTGCTGTGACGCGGAGGAAGCGCTGCTCACCAAACTGTCCGCCCTCGCGTCCTCCTTCTACAAGAAGATTGAGACTCTGAACCAGGCTGTCCTGGGCGCTACAGACTTTGACGATATCAAGGCAGAAGGGGCGTATTACCACGATGTCATCTTCCTCGCCATGCAGGAGCTTCGCTCTGTAGCCGATGAGATGGAGACGCTGGTCGGCGACAAATACTGGCCGTTCCCAACCTACACGGATCTTCTGTATCGCGTTTAATTCTTGCCAATGGCGCACAAAGGCGTGCGGTGCCAGGGGAGAAATCCCCTCACCCCACGCCTTTTTCTTTTTACTATCATGTCACTGTATAAAGGAGGAGTTTGTATGTTTTCATCTGTAAACACAATTTGGGTCCTGTTAGGGGCTGCGCTGGTTTTCTTCATGCAGGCAGGATTCGCCATGGTGGAGGCCGGGTTTACGCGGGCCAAAAACTCTGGCAATATCGTCATGAAAAATCTGATGGATTTCTGCATCGGAACCCCTGTATTCTGGCTCTTGGGATTTGGGCTCATGTTCGGCGGGACCGGCGCCTTTATCGGCGGCTTTGATCCGCTGGTGAGAGGCGATTACAGCGCCATCTTGCCGGAAGGCGTTCCGCTGCCTGCGTTCCTGATTTTCCAGACCGTGTTCTGCGCTACCGCCGCGACCATCGTATCCGGCGCTATGGCCGAGAGAACCAAATTCTCTTGTTACTGCATCTACAGTCTCATCATCAGCGCCGTCATCTATCCCATATCCGGCCATTGGATCTGGGGCGGCGGTTGGCTTTCCAAGTTGGGCTTTCACGATTTTGCCGGATCGACGGCCGTACATATGGTAGGCGGCGTTGCCGCTCTCATCGGCGCGAAGATCCTTGGTCCCCGTATTGGAAAGTACGATAAAAACGGAAAGCCCAAGGCTATTCTGGGCCACAGCATTACGCTGGGCGCGCTGGGCGTATTTATTCTCTGGTTCTGCTGGTTTGGCTTCAATGGCTGCTCCACCGTCAACGCGGAGGGAGACGCCAGCCTGACATCCATGGGCAATATCTTCGTCACCACCAACATGGCGGCGGCTGTGGCCACCGTTACCGTCATGATCATTACATGGATTCGCTACAAAAAACCCGATGTCTCCATGACGCTGAACGGCGCTTTGGCAGGTCTGGTCGCCATCACGGCAGGTTGCGATGCCGTCACCCCCTTCGGATCGGCTTGCATAGGTTTGATCGCTGGTTTTGTCGTAGTATTTGGAATTGAATTTATCGACAAGGTGCTTAAAATCGATGATCCCGTCGGCGCCATCGGCGTCCACGGCATGTGCGGCGCTACCGGAACCATCCTGACAGGCCTCTTCGCCGTTGACGGCGGTCTCTTCTACGGCGGCGGCGCCAAATTCCTGGGAATACAGGCCCTCGGCGTTGTCAGCGTCATCGCATGGGTCACCGTCACCATGACCATCGTCTTTCTCCTTCTGAAAAAATTCATGGGACTGCGCGTGTCCGAAGCGGAGGAAATCGCAGGCCTGGATATAATGGAACACGGTCTTACCAGCGGATACGCGGATTTCATGCCGGCGAATATGCCCGCTCCCCCGACGATTCTCGGCGCAGGCGTTCCCGCCGCCAGCACGGAAGAGCCGGTTCCCGTCGATACGGCTGTGAAAGTGTCCTACACCCCCACGGCTCCCTCGGATCAGCCTAAGATGACGAAGATCGTCATGATCATTAAGCAGAGCCGCTTTGAGGTTCTGAAATATGCTTTAACGGAGCTCGGTATCACCGGTATGACGGTCACCCAAGTGCTCGGCTTCGGTATGCAGATGGGGTCCAGCGAGTTTTACCGGGGCGTCAAAGTTGACAGCAGCCTCTTGCCCAAAGTTAAGGTGGAGATGGTGGTCTGCAAGATTCCGCCGGAGGCTGTCATCGAGACGGCGAAAAAAGCGCTTTACACCGGCCATATTGGGGATGGCAAGATCTTCGTATACGATGTGGAAAATGTGATTAAAGTCCGTACCGGGGAGGAAGGCTACGACGCCCTACAGGATGTGGAATAAGGTCGGACTCTAGTATTGGACAGCGAAACAGGCGGTATGTCTTTTCAGGATGACATACCGCCTGTTTTCGGTTGACTGTCACGGACTCATTGCTTTACTGCCCGGCGCTTTCCAGTCATCTGCTCCACCACCAGTTTCAGGACCTTTGTCCTGGCCACAGCCGCCTGATTGAACGCAAAGTGCTCCTCGTGGTAGTGATCTGTCATAATCGTCAGCGCCTCCAGCTTCTCTTCCTCCGGCACAATCTCAATCCGCCCGCGGCCAATGATGCTCTCATATTCCATAGTGCAATGGCCGTTTTCTCTGTCGGACACGAGCCTGTGGGAGCAGTCCATCTCGAAAGATACCCTGTTGTCTCTTTCCAGCAGCTCATATTTTCTTCCTTCCATTGCCCCATGGAAGTACAGAGTCACCGTGTTTTCGCTTATCTTAGCGCCAAAGTTTAAGGGCAGGATGTAGGGATACCCCTCGTCGTTGAGCGCCAGACGGCAGACATCGCATCGGTCTATGACGCCGACCATCTCATTCCAATCCGTGATTTCTCGGTCCTGTCTTCTCATTTTATTCCTCCATTCCGGAGCGTTCACCATTTGGGATATGGACATGTCTACGGCGGCCAGACACGCATAGTCCGCCCTCCCTTTTGTCCAACTTCTATAATGTATCATAATGCGCTGGCCCTGATTTGTCAAGCTGTCTGTGCAGGACGACGGCAAGTTTCCCTATCATTCTGTAGAATTCCTCTCATTCCCACAGTTGACATGGCGTATTGAATCTTCTACAATAGAAAAGGTATAATTCGTTGCGTTGCCGGCACCCCTGCACGGCATCGGGTTTATTCTATCGGAGGCTTATATTGCTATGGATTCTCAAATTGAACAGCCAAAAGAAAATAAGATGGGCGTTATGCCCATAAACAAACTGTTGATCTCCATGTCGCTCCCTATGATCATTTCCATGCTGGTCCAAGCTCTGTACAATATCGTGGACAGCATGTTCGTCTCGCAGCTCAGCGAAAATGCGCTGACGGCCGTGTCCCTGGCTTTCCCCGCTCAGAATCTGATGATTGCTGTTGCCACAGGCACCGGCGTTGGCATCAACGCTCTGCTGTCCAAAAGTCTAGGCGAAAAAAATCTGTCCGTCGCCAACAAGACTGCCGCCAACGGCATTTTCCTTGCCTTCTTCAGTTTTCTTATCTTTGCCGTCGCAGGCTTTTTCTTTGCGCATACCTTTTTTACACTGCAAACGGATATTTCCGATATTGTGAGCGACGGGACAAGCTATCTCACCATCTGCTGCGTCTTCTCCTTCGGTTTGTTTTTCCAAGTCACCCTCGAGAGGCTGCTGCAATCCACCGGCA
Organism: Clostridiales bacterium; assembly: GCA_019423265.1. The sequence continues at coordinate 35,999 of JAHZBS010000003.1, read as the reverse complement.
AGACCTTCTACACCATGATCACCCAGGGAACGGGCGCCATCATCAATATTATCCTGGATCCCATTTTGATCTTTGGACTTCTGGGTTTTCCCAAGATGGGCGTCGCCGGGGCGGCGGTTGCAACGGTCGCCGGGCAGATCGTGGCCGCGCTGCTGGCGCTGTACTTTAATTTGACAAAAAATGAGGAGCTCCACTTCTCCAGAAAAACCTTTCGCCTGGAAGGGCACATCGTCAAGCGCATCTACGCCGTGGGAGTCCCCTCCATCATCATGGCCTCCATCGGCTCCGTGATGACCTTTGGCATGAACAAGATCCTCATTGGTTTTACATCCACTGCCACCGCTGTCTTTGGCGTGTATTTCAAATTGCAGAGCTTTATCTTTATGCCCATCTTCGGGCTCAACAACGGCATGGTGCCCATCATCGCGTATAACTACGGAGCCCGGCAAAAAGAGCGGATCATGAAAACGCTGCGCCTCAGCGTCACGTACGCCGTCAGCATGATGATCGTGGGCCTTCTGATCTTTTGGATTTTCCCGGCCCAGCTCCTTTCCATTTTCAATGCCTCGGATACCCTGATCCAGATCGGAGTCCCGGCTCTGCGGATTATCAGCCTAAGCTTTGTCTTCGCTGGCTTTTGTATCTGCACGCTGTCCCTCTGTCAAGCGCTGGGCCATGGGCTGTTAAGCTTATTTGTATCCGTTGTCCGCCAGCTGGTAATTTTACTGCCCTGCGCCTTTATTCTCTCCCGGCTGGGGGGACTGGAGGCCACCTGGTGGGCTTTTCCCATCGCAGAAATTGCATCCGTCGCCCTCAGCGCCTTTTTCCTGCGCCATATTTATCACAGGGAGATCGCACCGCTGGAGGCCGTGGAGGAGGATCTCGCCGAAAGTATCGATCCGGAGGCCACGCCCCTGTAGGATTGTGCCGGCAAACTGAGTCTTGACATTGGTTCGGGAAGCGTGTATGCTTATCTTACATACACGCTTTTGTCATGCTTTGAAAGGGGACTTACATACTATGCTCACCATGCCGCATCGCTTTGGAATGTTTGTACACTGGGGCATATACGCCCTGTCTGAGTTTCACGAACAGTATCGCTGGAAGCTCTCCGTGCCGCGGGAGGAATACGCGGCCCTCGCCCAACAGTTTAACCCTGTGGATTTCGACCCCGAGGAATGGGTGCTGCTGGCAAAGGAAGCCGGGATGGAATACCTTTGCTTTACGACCAAGCATCACGATGGATTTTGCATGTGGGACACCCAATACACGGATTTTAAAGTCACCAATACTCCCTACGGCAAGGATGTCCTGAAAATGCTCGCTGACGCCTGCGCCAAGCATGGCCTGGCCCTCTCCCTCTACTATTCCATTCCGGACTGGAACCACCCCAGCGCTTTCAACGAGCTCAGCACCCACCAGATCCGAAACGAGGGGGACGTGGCGGACTCCGCCCTGTACCGTGAATACATCAAACATCAGATGGGTGAGCTGTTGACGCGGTACGGCAAAATCTATACGCTGTTCTGGGATATTCCGCCCCACATCAGCGATCCATCCATCAACGAGTACGTGCGCTCGCTCCAGCCGGACATTCTCATCAACGACAGAGGCTACGACTCCGGCGACTTTTCCACGCCAGAGCGCTATGTCCCGGACGGATACGCTTTTGCGCGCTACACCGAAGCCTGCTCATCCGTCGGTCTCCGCAGCTGGGGCTACCGCAAAAACGAGGACTACTACACGCCCAAATTTCTTTGCCAGAGCATCGATAAGATCCTTGTCATGGGCGGCAGCTATCTGCTCAACGTGGGGCCCATGCCGAGCGGCAAGGTGGATGAAAAATCACGATCGATCATTCAAAAGGTAGGCCGTTGGTACAACCGGGTCCGGGAATCCTTTGAAAATGTGGAATGCGCTCCGGAATTGTTTGAAGACCCGTCCTACTTAGTGACCAAACGGGATCAGACGGTTTACCTTCACTTCAACCGCGACGCCATGGCTTGCGGCGTGTCGCTCAAACCGTATAATCGGATGCCCCTATCCGCCACCGTCCTGAACAACGGCCAGAGGCTGGAATTTGACATTGCCACTATGCCAGAGGATACCGATCCGGCAACCTTCGCCTTAAACCCGCCGTCACTCCACCTCTATGATATCCCCGCTGACGTGATCACCGATGAGCCTATTGTGATTAAGCTCGAATTGTGAGATCCATCTCGGATCGCTCTACCGCGGTATGGCGATCCAACTTAACCCAAAATATTGCAGTTGCCGCTGGGGCGGCGGAATGGAGGTTACGATGACGGAAGAACTGAGAAAAGAGAGGCTGACACTGCCCGATGGCCCTCTGCGGGTTGTGCTGGATACGGACACTTACAATGAAGTGGATGACCAATTTGCCTTGGCTTACCTGCTCTCGTCCCCGGAGCGGCTGCGCCCGGAAGCTATCTATGCGGCCCCTTTTTATAATGAGCGCTCTCAGAGCCCCGGGGATGGGATGGAGAAGAGCTATGAAGAGATTTTGCGCATTTTACAGCGCATGGGAAAGGATCCCACCGGCTTTGCCTTTCGGGGAGCCGCCAACGTTTTAACCTCCCTGGATTCGCCTGTCTCCTCCCCGGCCGCGGAGGATCTGATCCGGCGGGCCCTTTCCAGCCAGGAATCGCCTCTGTACGTGGTGGCCATCGGCGCAATCACCAATGTCGCCTCCGCTCTCTTGATGGAACCCGCCATCATCGATCATATTGTGGTGGTGTGGCTGGGCGGCCACATAACCACAATGGAATCCAACGAGGAATTCAACCTGTGCGGGGATCTCCTGGCATCTCAATACATCTTTGACTGCGGCGTGCCGCTGATCCAAATTCCCTGTGCCGGTGTGACCTCCCATCTCCTGACGACGGTTCCCGATCTGGAAGCATGTCTGCGCGGCAAAAATGCCCTGTGCGATTTGCTGTGCGACCGGGTGGCGGACTTTACCAGCGACCCCTTCGGCTGGGCAAAGGAAATCTGGGACGTGGGCGCGGTGGCCTATCTCGTCAATCCGGACTGGTTCGACAGCCGCATCCTGCCATGCCCGCGCATTACCGATGACTGTCATTGGGCCTGGGATGAGACTCGCCATTCCTTCAGAACCTGTTTCTCCCTGTCCCGCAACGGCATTTTCCGAGATCTGTATACTAAATTGGCTGGGATCTCCGGTTCATTCTAAGGGGTTCCCGTTTTAAGAAGGTTAAGGTTCTCAATCTTGATGGGGAGCGGGTTGCGATGTCGAATGGTGTTATCGATGCGAATGGAGGATAACACGTCTTCGCCCTGTCGCTAACGCTCCGGAATGGAGATTACTATGAAATTATTAAACTTTGGATCGCTGAATTTGGATTTCGTCTACCAGGTTGATCATTTTGTCCGTCCCGGTGAAACCATCGCCTCCCTGGGATATCAACAATTTTGCGGGGGAAAAGGTCTAAATCAGTCCATCGCCTTGGCGAAGGCCGGCGCTCCGGTCTGGCACGCCGGCCTGATCGGGGAGAATGGCGCGGTTCTGAGAGAGACGCTTGAACAGTACGGCGTGCAAACCTCCTTGGTCCGCTCTTGTCCTGGCCCCAACGGCCATGCCATCATCCAGGTGGATTCCAGTGGGCAAAACTGTATTCTCCTGTTTGGAGGTTCCAACCAGCAGATCACCGAGGCTTTCATGGATGAAGTCTTTACCTTTTTCGAGCCGGGCGACATCCTGCTCCTGCAAAATGAGCTGAATGTCGGGGCCGAGCTGATTGAGCGGGCACACCGGCGGGGTATGCGCATTGCGCTAAATCCATCCCCCATGGCAGCAGCCATTATGGAGTGGCCGCTGGGCGATGTGGAATGGTTTTTATTGAACGAGCTGGAAGGCTGTGAATTGGCACAGCTCCCCGTGGGCGCAGACCCCGATACAATTCTGAACCGACTGTTGGATCGCTATCCGAGAGGACGCTTTGTCCTGACACTGGGTCACAAAGGCGTACAGTACCGGGATGCCAGCGTTTCGGCCTGCCATGGCATTTTCCGTGTCCGAGCTGTGGATACCACCGCCGCCGGCGATACGTTTACCGGCTACTTCCTTACTTATGTGGCTGAGGGCAAGCCGGTGGCCGACGCCCTAGCCGCTGCTTCCGCTGCTTCCGCTCTGGCTGTGACACGCCAGGGGGCCGCCGTATCCATCCCGACGCGGGATGAGGTTGAACGTCACACCCTCGTGCTGGCGTAGCGGATGCCGCTCAAACTGCTGATCGATCGCATTGAGGACGATGTGCTGGTACTGACCTTAGCCCGCATCGGAACATTCGGCACATAATAAAACCCGCCGTATGGGATAAATTCCCGTACGGCGGGTTTGTATAGCTCAAGGATGCTGTTTCTTTAGTGTAGATCAGGCAAGATACCCCTTGACAGCCAAAAGCTCCGCCATCAAAACGGCTCCGCCGGCGGCCCCCCTCAACGTGTTGTGGGACAGGCAGACAAACTTAATATCATATTGGCGATCGGGCCGCAGACGTCCGATGGATACGGCCATACCTCTCTCCAATTCCCGATCCAGCTTAGGCTGAGGCCGATTATCGTCCTCAAAATAATGGAGAAATTGCTTGGGAGCGGAGGGAAGCGCCAGCTCCTGGGCAGGGCCGGAGAAGGAGGCCCAAATCTTTTTAATATCCTCGATCTCTGGTTTTTTCTCAAAGCTTGCAAAAACAGCCGCCATATGGCCGTCGCTTACAGGAACCCGCAGACACTGTGTGGTGATCGAAGGTCCGGAGGCGTTTACGATACGGTCTCCCTCGACGCGCCCCCACATCTTTAACGGCTCCTGCTCGCTCTTCTCCTCCTCACCGCCGATGAAGGGGATCACATTGTCAAGAATCTCAGGAAAACTCTCAAAAGTCTTGCCAGCGCCGGAGATCGCCTGATAGGTACAGGCAAGGACATTTTTCAGCCCGTAGATATCCTTTAGGGGATGCAAAGCGGGGACGTAACTCTGCAAGGAGCAGTTGGATTTTACGGCGATAAACCCTCGCTTCGTACCCAGCCGCGCTCTCTGTGCATCGATAACCGCGGCGTGGTCCGCGTTAATCTCCGGTACGATCATGGGGACGTCCGGAGTGGAGCGGTGAGCCGAATTGTTGGAGATGACAGGAATCTCTTCCCTGGCATACGCCTCCTCCAATGCTCGAATCTGATCCTTCGGCATATCCACCGCACAGAAAACAAAATCCACCAGCTCTTTGATTTTCCCAATATCCGCCGTGGCATCCAACAGCACCATATCCGCCATGGAGGCCGGCATAGGCGTCTTCATAGCCCAGCGGGGGCCGGCAGCTTCCTTGTATGTCTTGCCAGCGCTCCGGGCGGAGGCGGCCAAGGCGGTCACCGCAAACCACGGGTGATGTTCTAAAAGCGTTGCAAACCGTTGGCCGACCATTCCTGTCGCGCCAATGATACCAACCGAAAATTGTTTCACACTACTCTCCCTCTTTCTATGTTCCAAATGGATCTTGCCAAGTATTCCGTCTGTGAAAGACAAATGTATTTATTTTTGAATCCTTGTAACTATCTATTATATATAAAAATTAGAAAAAGTCAAGGAATCCTGACAGAAATTATTATGGCGGCCATTTGGTCCAAAAAAGGCAGGGCTGTGAAATGGAAAAATGCCCTCAGCCGTTCCTTGGCACTGAAAAACCAATTTTGCGGTCCTTATAGTAGTATTCATAGTCATGCGCACTGATCTGGCGCAGAACACGGCAGGGGTTGCCTACCGCGACAACGCCGGCGGGTATATCCTTCGTCACTACGCTTCCAGCGCCGATAACCGAGCCGTCTCCGATGGTCACCCCCGGCATAATCAAGGCGCCGGCGCCGATCCACACCTCGTTCCCGATGTGTACCGGAAGATTGTACTGATACGCCTTTGCCCTCAGTTCCGGACAAATGGGATGTGCTCCCGTTGCAATGACAACATTGGGGGCGATCATCACGTTGTCGCCTATGTAGATGTCGGCATCATCCACCAGCGTTAGGTTGAAGTTGGCATAAAAATTCTCACCCACGTGGGTGTTGCACCCCCAGTTGGCATTGAGGGGCGGCTCAATATATATGGTTTCACCCGTCTCGGCAAACACCTTGCGGAGAATGTCCTCCCTGTACTTCACTTCCCTCGGGCGGGAATGATTGAAGTCGTACAGCAATTCCTTGCATTCGTAAAGCTTCCTGTCCAGATCCTCGCCAATCGCCTCAAATGAGCAGTCGTAGAGCTCCCCGCTTTTCATTTTTTCAAGAATTGTCATGGCAAAACATCCTCTCTCTCAGCATCCATCACCTGCAAAATTCAGCGCCGTCAAATTGCCGAATTTTGCACGATGACGTTCCGCGCCCAATCCGCCCATTCCTGTTCCACGTTTATATCCTGCCAGGACGGGTAATCCTTGGCGATCAGACCCCCGCCGCAGATGGTCTTGAACGCAGTCACCATCTCGTAAGCGGTTTTCTCGATGTACTCCCGATCCCCTGTGGCCATAACTTTCTGAATGTCCACCGGGCTGTGGAACGCGATGCGTCCGCCATAGTTTCTCGCTAAGTTGGCGCTGCCGTAGACTTCCGGTTGATCAAACTGCATGACATCCACGCCTGCGTCAATAAAATCTTCAATAAAGCCGGTGACCAGTCCACAGGAATGGACAAAGAGCTTCATATTCCGGTCATGGCATTCCGCTGCCACGCGCTGATAGACAGGCTTAAACAGGAGGCGAAAGATATCGGGGCTGACAAAGGTGGAGTGCTGCATTCCCCAGTCGTCATAGATGATCACGGCGTCCAAGCCGTTGTCTTTGCCAAGGCGCACAATTTGCAACATAATATCCTGGACCATGCTCAGAACCCGGCGGACATTGTCCTGCTCCAGGATGGTATCCGCCAGCGCGTTGTCCATGACGCGCAGATCCCGGAGGGTAGAAAATACGCCCACGGGCATACTGCCGATGACAAAATCCTGGCAGTCCTGCAAATTCATGGCGCGGATGCTGGCGTTAAAATCCATGTCGATGGTTGGAATCTCATAGGAATCGAGAAGGCTCCAATCGTCCTCCAGAGCTCCCTTGATACACTCCCCATTGCCATCTTTCTTGAGGCGGCCATAGAGATTTCCCATCACAGAATATTTGACCTCACCGTTAAAATCCGGCACCTGTTTTTTAAGCTCCGGGTAGGTTCCCCAGGTTAGGTAGGGTTCATATTTTGCATTCCTCAATTGGATCGTCGGAACCCACCGCAAGTCCTTTTCATGGGGCGGATTGAAATCGTATCCTATGCGCGGCGGGTCGTTGTATTCGATCACCCGCCGGATTAATTCCTTACTGGTCATCTCGTTCACTCCTTTTGATCCCGTTTCAATAGAATTCCATATGCATTATAGCATGATTGCCAAAAAAAGATAGCATTATTTCAAAGAAAAGATGGAGGATTTCATTTTTTTAAGAAAATTGCCGTTCAAATGTGAGCCGGAAGACTGCGGATTTTGGAGAGTTAGGAATTGACACTAAAATATCAATATGCTATACTGATACCGTGCCGAATTCCCCTGAAAGCAAGGGGTTACAGCATATGACTCCGAGTTATTCCATGATATACATATTTTAAAGGAGGACGAGTGTAAATGGTTTATTCGCATGAAGTTGAAAAAATGTGTTCCGTTCGCGTTGGCGCAAGCCACGGCTGTGCGCCAATTCCGGAAGAAGGGAAATGGGTGTACTCCCGTGAGATCAAGGATATCTCCGGGTTAACCCACGGCGTGGGCTGGTGTGCTCCGCAGCAGGGCGCATGTAAGCTGACGCTGAATGTCAAGGATGGCATCATTGAGGAGGCCCTTATTGAGACGTTGGGATGCTCCGGCATGACTCATTCCGCGGCCATGGCTTCAGAAGCGCTGGTAGGAAAGACACTGCTGGAGGCGGTCAACACGGACCTGGTCTGTGATGCGATCAATACCGCTATGCGGGAGCTGTTCTTACAGATTATATATGGGCGGACGCAGTCTGCGTTCTCCGAAGGCGGCCTTCCCGTGGGCGCCGGACTTGAGGACCTCGGAAAGGGTCTTCGCACCCAGGTTGGCACTTCCTATAGCACAAAGCTCAAGGGACCCCGGTATTTGGAATTGGCGGAAGGGTATGTCACCCGCCTGGCTCTCGACGAGAACGATGAGATCATCGGCTACGAGTATGTCAGCCTTGGCCGTATGATGGACATGATCAAAAAGGGCGAGGACGCCAATGAAGCGATGAAAAAAGCGACGGGCTCCTACGGTCGGTTTGCAGAAGCTGCGAAATATATCGATCCGAGAAACGAATAGGAAGGGGAGGACACAACAATGGCTTTATTTGAGAGTTATGAGAGAAGAATCAATCAAATCAATGCCGCTCTGAACAAGTATGGAATCGCGTCCATCGAAGAGGCAAAGGCGATCTGCGATGAAAAGGGCATTGATGTTTATGGAATCGTGAAGGGCATCCAGCCCATCTGTTTCGAAAATGCGTGCTGGGCCTACATCACCGGCGCGGCCATCGCCATCAAGAAGGGCGACACAAAGGCGGCGGATGCGGCCAAATCCATTGGCGAAGGCCTCCAGGCTTTCTGTATCCCCGGATCCGTAGCGGATGACCGCAAAGTTGGCCTTGGCCATGGTAATCTTGGCGCCATGCTTTTGAGCGATGAGACAAAATGTTTTGCGTTCCTGGCCGGTCATGAATCCTTTGCCGCCGCGGAGGGCGCCATCGGTATTGCCAAATCCGCCAACAAAGTCCGCAAAGAACCCCTTCGGGTTATCCTGAACGGATTGGGCAAGGATGCGGCGAAGATTATCTCCCGGATCAATGGGTTCACCTATGTGGAAACCCTCTTCGATTATTTTACCGGTGAGCTGAAAGAACTGAGCCGGACCGCCTACTCCAAGGGTGAGCGTGCTCTCGTTCTGTGCTACGGCGCTGACGATGTGCGGGAGGGCGTGGCCATCATGCACCGGGAGGGCGTGGACGTCTCCATCACCGGTAACTCCACCAATCCCACTCGCTTCCAGCACCCTGTCGCCGGCACTTACAAGAAAGAGTGCGTGGAGATGGGCAAGAAGTATTTCTCCGTGGCATCCGGCGGCGGCACCGGCCGCACCTTGCACCCGGATAACATGGCAGCCGGCCCGGCTTCCTACGGTATGACGGACACCATGGGCCGTATGCACTCCGACGCACAATTTGCAGGCTCCTCCTCCGTTCCGGCGCATGTAGAGATGATGGGCTTGATCGGCATGGGGAATAACCCGATGGTTGGCGCTACCGTGGCTGTGGCTGTTGCCATCGAAGAAGCAATGAAATAAGGCTTGAAGCCGCATAAAACCAGGATTTATTCCGAAAAGAAAAAGGGTCGCCCGCCGGGCGGCTCTTTTTTGATGCTATCATAAAATTGGACATGGAAGGCAGACAAAATGCTGTGTCTACTTTTCTTGACAAGTACAAAATACCGAATAAATTTAAAAAAATTGTCGGAATAAAATCTCAGAATCTGACCGAATGAATTTGTAAAATTAGACCGAATATAACATGGTCGTCCTCCTATCACTGCAAAAGCGAAATTTTTATCGGCGATCCGGCAGGCAACTTCCAAAATCGGATGTTGGCGCAGATGTCCCCAGCTTTAGTCCTGGAAGGAAAGAAGCCGCGGCTGATTGACGAATGGCAGGAAGCTCCGCCGCTATGGGACGCCGTTCGGCATAAAGTTGATCAGACGGCGGAAAAGGGGCAATATATTCTAACTGGCTCGGCAACGCCGAACCACAAAGGCGTTTTGTACAGTGGCGCCGGCAGGATTGCAAGACTGCGTATGAGGCCAATGTCGCTGTATGAATCAGGAGAATCATCGGGAAGGGTATCGCTGAAAGACTTGTGTGAAGGAAAACTGACGCCGGTAATGACCGGGGATGTGGATCTCAGAAATCTGAGCGCCTACATCGTGCGGGGCGGCTGGCCAGGTAATTTGGATACGCCGGCAGACAGGGCAGGTTGGTTACCAGCTGAATATTTGAATGCCGTTATCGAAGATGATGTATACCGAATCGACAATGTGAAACGCAATCCAACGAAGATGCGCCTGCTGCTGCGTTCTCTGGCGAGAAACGAGAGTACGACCGTTACGAATAAAACGCTGAAAAACGATGTTAAAGAAATGGATGATGAGGATATCGACACCGATACCATCAGTTCCTATCTCGATGTCTTCAAGCGGCTGTTCCTTACCGATAACCAGAAACCGTTTGCCACACAGATTCGTTCATCCGTAAGAGTCAAGCAGGCGGAAAAGCGGCATTTTTCCGATCCGTCTCTTGCCTGCGCCTTGCTGAAAGCAACGCCAGAGCGGCTGCTGAATGATTTGCAGACACTGGGCTTTTTATTTGAAGCGCTGTGTGAAAGAGACCTGAAAATCTATGCGGAATCTTTTGGCGCACATCTGTATCATTATCAGGATTATACCAACAAGGAAATCGATGCAGTGATAGAGCTTGACAACGGAAACTGGTGTGCGTTTGAAATTAAGCTTGGAGCAAATCAGATTGACGAAGCGGCTAAAAATATGCTTGCGATCAAAAAGGCGATTGACGAAGACGGCGGTACACCGCCATCTGTGATGTGCGTCATCTGTGGTCTTTCCAATGCGGCGTATAGGCGGGAAGACGGCGTGTTTGTGGTTCCGATCACGGCTCTGAAAAATTGAAAAAACGCTGTCAGCACTAAAATGAGGTGTACGGTTTAAGGGCAAAACTGTACACCTCGCTACATTTTCTGATGATTGCTTTGATACGTCATTTCAAACCTGCCGCCATTATCAAATTCATTGCAATTTTTGTAATTTATATCGTCAAAATAATTGCACTTTTTTAATTTAACATCGTCAAATTCGTTGCATACTCTATTGACAACAGCCTATAAAGAGTGCCTTTTAGTGCAGGGGGCAAGGCAGATCGGCAAAACCTTTATTATCGAGAAGTTTGGTAAAGACAATTATACAAACTATATTTATCTGAATTTTTACAAAAATCCCGAATACAAAGAAATTTTTGAAGGCTCTCTGGAACCGGTTGAAATTTACAAGAAAATCTCCCTGTATGTCAATGATGTGCATTTTGTCTCCGGCAGTACCTTAATTTTCCTGGATGAAATTCAGGATTGCCCAAATGCAAGGACAGCGTTGAAATTTCTTGCCATTGATGATCAATATGACGTGATCTCTTCAGGGTCTTTGCTTGGTCTACATTATAAGGAAATGGCTTCCATCCCTGTGGGTTATGAACGGACCATAGAAATGTATTCTTTGGACTTTGAGGAATTCTTATGGGCAGTGGGAAAAACGCCGGAAGCAATCGCCGTACTGAGAGAATACTTTGACAAAAAAGTAAAAGTCGAAAACGGAATCCATGAGCAGTTTATCTCGCTGCTGAGGGAATATTTGGCGATCGGCGGTATGCCGGAGGCAGTCAATGTGTCTACGCCACAGTTCCCTCTTGTGGCTTATGAGAAGCCTGACCAGTTTAAGGTGTATGTGACAGACATAGGGCTATTGACCTCTTTGTATGGGTTTGAAACGCAGGCCGCTTTACTCAAAGATACGCTGACCGGCCCTGCAAAGGGAGGGATTTATGAAAATCTGGTGTTTGATATGCTGATAAAGCGTGGATTCTCGCTCAACTATTTCAAAAATGATAAGAATACCCAGGAAATTGAATTCCTTTTTGCAAAAGACGGCTGCGTGATCCCTGTGGAAGTCAAATCGAAAAACGGCACTACTGTATCACTGAATAATTTTATCAAACACTACGCCCCGCCGTATGCCTATAAGTTGGTTTCCGGTAATTTGGGTGTTAGCGATACCAAAATCACCCTTCCTTTGTATATGACAATGTTCCTGTAAGGTTTGACACACGCCAAATCTCCCGATGTACGGCGGTTTCTCCGGGAAGCAGAGTGCGAAGGCCGCCCAATGTCTCCAGCTCCATCATATTCCGGCTTAAATAAATCTCAAAGTTGCTGCCGGAATCGGGATAGGGCTGTTCACTGCTGCCGAAAAGGCAGGTGAAGCGCTGTCCGAAATTCTGAAAGACCGCTTCCCCCGCCGTCGTATACAGCCCCATTTTAAAAAAATCATCCTTGGAAATGTGACGGATATAAAGGCGGTCCTTTTGCATGGAAATGCGGGGATCTGTGATGCTGGTATTGCCCCAAAGGCAGAAATTCCGGCTGGGGGCATATTCGTCGGCAGACTCCGGCGAAAGCGTCACCTCCCCTAAACCGCCGGGGGCCAGGGTGCTGATTCCCCAAACGCCGCAGGTTATCGGTTTCCGATCCGTATTGCAGACGGTATGGTCCACCTGCACCTCCCCGCTGGGGAGGAAAACCGCGGTCAGAGCTTTCGTCAGCCCCAGCCAAGGATCCTCCTGGCGCAGCACAACACCGTTCTCCAGCAGTTCCCATTGAACCGGCTTATTATCCGGAAAATAGGACCAATCCCCTTCCGGCGCGGTCCAAAGCCGGTGCCCGCCATAGATCCTCCAGCCTTCCTCTGTAACAAATTCCCGATCGTCCTTTGGCTGGCGGTAAAAAAGATTCTCTCGGCCAGTACAGGAAAGATGTAGGAGCCGGATGCCGAAATCCAGCGCCGCCGCAATCTCCGTTTTTCCGTCTGTGAACCAGAGAAGTCGTCCCAGTTCCGGATCGGTCGTTAGCCAGTGGCTCATCAAAAGCGTCCTCATTTCAAACAGGCGGCATAGCGTCCCAGCGCTTCACCTGCTTCTCTTCCTATCAAGGAAAGCGCTTCGTTGTTATAGTGTCCGGCGGCTTCGGGATTCAGATACCGGTGATCTCGGGAAAGCTTGGCCGTGATGCGGGTGAGCATGAGAAAATCGCCGTCCTCTTTTACCGCGCGCTCCTGGGCATTCATAATGACTTCGTCGTCCTCACCGCCGACAAAATAGCCCACGCGGATAATGCCGAATTTTTCAATGCCGCAATCCCGTTTCAAAGCGTCCTTAAACGCAATGATTTTTTGAAGATATTCCGCCTCCGGCAGCTTCCGGATCGCGTCGGATTCTCCCTGAAGCCAGACGTAGAAAACGTGACCGACCTCTACACCGGCGGCGCGGAGAGCCGCCTGCTGTTTCTCGACGGCAGCATTGTAAAGCTCACCGCCAGGGACCCAGTCATCAATGGTCGTCGCGCCCTTTGCCGCGTGGACTGCGGCGATCTTCACCGGATGAACACTGCAATAGCTACGGCAGAAATCCGGAAGAAGCGATCCGTGGCCGTCGTTTGCTCCCCAGAGCCAGGGAGGAACGTCCTCCCCGGCGGGATGCCGCAGGGGGACAAACTCATTCGTCTTAAACTTGTATTCTACCGCACTTTCAATCGCCCCGGTATCCGCCGGAAGCGAATCGGTCTGGCCCTCCATATTGCTCTGACCGCCGAAAAAAATCAGATCCATACAACCCCTCCTTAATTTGTAAGATGACTGACGGTAATGCTGCCGGCCCAGGAGCCGTAATAGCCTACGCCCTGCTCAAAGTCTGCGGAGAACCAAGGGCAGACCTCCCCGGCATAGGGAAGCTTCTCCTGGTCCATTTCCGGAATGGTCTCCACGATGCCCTCGGAAAATTCCTTCATCCGGCGAGCCGCCGTCTTGGTCCGGGCGGCAAGAGCGCCCATGCGAAGGTCCAGAACATCCCAGCCCTGGGGATGGTTGCATCGGCTCCAGAGCCGGTACCAGCAGTCGGAAAACTCCAGGATATCCCGATACAGTCCTTCCTCAAAGGCCGCCAGTTTTCCGGCAGCATTCCGATCCTTTCGGCGCACAGCTAGAGGGGCCTCGTCCCGCCACAGACACTTTTTGTAGAGCACGCCGGAAAGGTCTCTGTAGAACTCCCAGAGAAGCCTGTATTCCGGTCCGGCGTTCTCGTAATAGCCGCAATACATCTGATGGAGCTCCCGGTAATGTTCGGTCAGCGGCACTCCTTCCAGCTCCTTTTCAAAGAGAATGGTGATCGGATCCTCGTAAAGGAGGAAATGCGACGGATTGGGAGCCAACGCCTTTCCTTTTACGGCTTTGGGAACCATGTCGAATTTTCCGAGATCCAGAAACGCGCCAGGATCGGCCCTGTGAAGAGCGGCAAAGCGGCGTTTGACCTCTGCTTCGTCATACTCACCGGCGTACTGAAACTCCGCATAAACCTGCAAGCCGTAGAGAAGGGCTAGCGGGGAGCTTTCCGCACCGTCGTCTCCCCAGGAGGTGGCGAATACCTGCCGGACGCCGTTATCCCGGCAGGCGCGGAGCGCGGGAAGGCTGGTAGAGAGCATATGCTCCTGGTTCACTGCCGGAGTACACCAGTTCCAAAGACCGCCGGCAAAATACAGCGGCGATTTGGCCATACGGTGCTGCGCGATTATATCGGAATAAAACTCTTCCGTATGGTGATAGTAGTCCCAGTAGACCAGAGAAAGCTCCTGGGGAATCCTATCCGCCATGCTCTGAGGATAGTCCGTATTGGGATCGTAGTCACCGGAAGGAGAAAGAAACGCAAAATACATATCGCTCCAGATCATGGGCTTCAGTCCCAGATCCTTGGAAATTCCAATGACGCGGTCAACATGCTCCTGGAAAATATCGATTCTCGGCCGGTCGCCGTGGAGAGCTCGGTATGCGCCGGTTCCAAGTCCATTGCTCTCGTCCATGCCGATGTGGATGCGCTTGGAGCGATAGGGCTCACTGGCATCCTTCATAATCTGCCGGATGTACCGATACGTCTTTTCTTCGCCAGTCAGGAGCACATCTGCGGTATCGGCAAGATAGCCCATAGACTTTGTCCAGCGAAGGATCTTGGCAGAATGGCCAAGCGTCTGAATGCAGGGAAACATCTCTATGCCCAGAGCGTAAGCGTAATCGTCCAGTTCCCTCAGCTGCGCCTTGGTATAGCCGCCCCTCAGATAGCCAAAATAAGGGTAGCCTTCCACCTCGTAGGTATCCTCCGTGTACAGCATCAGCACATTCAGGCCCATCAGCGCCATTCGCCGCAGCAGAAGCTTCACGGTTTCCGTGTTGGGCACTGCATTCCGGGAGGCCTCCAGCATCAGACCGTTTTCATCAAAGCAGGCGTGCTCCTGGACGCGGCAACCGACGCCCTCCCGAGCCATGTGAGCCAGCGCCCGGAAAAGCTCCGCCTCTTTGGAATAGACAATGCGGCCTGCACCCGCAGAAAGCTCCGCCAAAAGGAATCTGCCTGACTCCACCGTTACGGGAATGCCTTCCGGGGAGAATTCCAAGTGAAGCTCCGGCGCGACTGCGGAAAGACCGGGCTCCAAATGGGAAGGAGTCCCCTTGAGATTCAGTTTCATAAATATCTCCTTTCTTCCCATTACGCTTCGACCAATTCGTTTGAAACTATCAAAGATTGATGGCAACCATGCCAATGATCGCCACCATACAGGCAAGCCAGCATGTCCGGCTCATATGCTCCTTAAAAAAGATTCGTCCAATAAAAAGGACCGTGATCATCGGAAGGGTCACGGAAACCGGATACAGGACAAAGGCCGGCAATTTAGTCACCAGAAACATAGAAAGAGGCGTTTCCAGAGAGGACAAGATTCCTGACGGCAATCCTGCAATAATTTCCGTGCGGTTTGGGCCGGAATGATATCGATGCCAGGTGACCCCACAAAGAATCACAAGGGCACTGGCAAAATATGCGACCGTATAAAGCAGATATCCGTCTGGATCTACACGGCTGGAAAGGTACTGACAGCCCAAGGACATGCAGGACAGAAGCCAGCCGCCAAAGGCCATGCGGAACCACCGGAAGGATACGGTTCCGTTCTTACTGGACGACTGCGTGGCAATAAGAACGACACAGATTAAAATCGCAGCAAGGCCGAAAGCTTTTACAAGGGAAAAGGTTCTCCATTCCCCAAAAAAGAGCAGTCCGATAACCAGAGGACCGATCATTCCCATATTGTTCATGGCGGTTGTCAGGCCCACCGGCCCGATGGTCAGGCAGTTTGTGATCAGCACAAAAAAGCCAACTGAATAGGCAAAGCCTCCGCAAATTCCCAATACCCAGATCTTCCAGTTGCCCCAGGAATTGCCGCTGGCCAGCAGATAAATGATGGACAGAATCAGGCCGCTGACACAGATCATCATGCCCAACGCTTCTGCCCGGGCGCCATTTTTTGTCGCGAACTTGTTGATGGGCCACATGGCGGTCATTACCGTCACAAGGGACAGCAATAGCAGGATCAGGATTAACACGTTTTTTCTCGCTTTCTTTATTCAATCTAGAGGCAATCAGCCTTTTACCGCTCCGACCATCATACCCTTGACAAAATATTTCTGAATAAATGGATAGATTGCCAGAATCGGCGCGATCGACACCACAATGGTTACATAGCGCACCTGAACAGAGGCCACGGATTTTAGCGCGGCGATCACGTTCACGCCCTTCATCAGATCGTCAGAGAACTGCGTCAGAATGCGCCGGAGCAGCAGCTGCAGCGGCTGCAGATCCTCCCGGTTGATGTAGATCAGAGGCGTCATGAAATCATTCCAGTGGCCGATAGCATAATACATCGTCACAACGGCCAGCGTCGGCTTGATGAGCGGGATCCCAATCTTCCACAGAATCCTCCAGTCGTTTGCCCCATCGATCTGGGCGCTTTCGACCAATTCGTTCGGCATTTCTGTAAACGCAGAGCGGCACAGCATCACATTCCACGTGCTGATCAATCCCGGAATCACCATGACCATGCGGGTATTGTATAGTCCCAGCTGCACCATCAAGAGGTAAAACGGGATCATCCCGCCGCCAAAATACATGGTAAATGCAATGAAGAAGTTCAATGCCTTGCGTCCGGAAAAGCTGTAGCGCGAAAGCGGATATGCGGCAAGAACCGTGAAGATTATGTTGCATACGGTGCCGACGACGGTATACCAAAGGGTGTTGTAATAGGCCCGCCACAGCTTGGGCTGGCCCAGCACCTGCTTATAACCGTCCAGCGTAAAGCCAACCGGCCAGATCCCCACCTCGCCGCGGTTGACCGCTTTCAGATCGCTGAAGGAAACCGCGATGACATACATAAAGGGGAGCAGGGTGATAAAAAAGGCGATAATGATAATAAGCCCGACCAAAAGATAAAAGATCCGATCGGAAGCACAGTGTTTTTTCACTTTCATGCGGCAGCCTCCTTACCACAGTCCATAATTCGTGACCTTTTTGGACGCCCTATTGGCGATAAAGGTCAGTACGAAACCGATCAACGACTGAAACAGCCCTACGGCCGTAGAATAGCTGTATTGATTGCTGACGATGCCCCGCTCATACACATATGTTGAAATGACGTCAGCGACCTCCTTGGTCAGGTTGTTGTAGAGAAGATAGATCTTCTGAAACCCGACGCCCAAAATGCTGCCCAGGGATAGCAGCAGCTGCATCATAATCAGCGGCAGCAGACCGGGAAGGGTGATGTACCAGATCTCTTTAAACTTTGTAATACCGTCAACCTGCGCAGCCTCGTAAAGCTGCGGATCGATTCCGCCGATGGTGGCGATATAAATGATCGAGCTGAAGCCGAAGTTCTGCCAAATATCAGAGGCGATGTAAATCGTGCGGAACCATTCCGGCTCGTTTAAAAAGTCGATGGCATTTCCTCCCAGCATCACGATGATCTCATTGATAATGCCGTTCGTAGGAGAAAGAAACTGTTTGATCATGCCGCAGACCACAACGGTCGAAATAAAATACGGCAGATAGGAAACCGTCTGCACCGCCCGCTTCACGGCCCTGTTGCGCACCTCCGTAATGCACAGCGCAAAGATAATCGGAACCGGAAAGCCCCAAAACAGCGAATACACATTGATCAGCACCGTATTCCGGATCACGCGCCAAAAATACGGCGTGGAAAAGAACTGATTAAAATATTGAAATCCCACCCATTTGCCGCCAAAAACCCCGGCGCCGGGAACAAATTCACGGAATGCAAGCACAATGCCATAAAGGGGAACGTAGCAGAAAATAATGTACCACACAAAAATCGGAAGAAACATCAGATAGAGATTTTTATCCCGTTTAAGGGCCTTGAGGAATCGCTGCTTTCTGGTTTTGGGACCGCCAGAAACCGGCACAGTCATTTTTCGGGTCATCGTGAAGCCCCACCTTTCAAAAGAAGAGGGGCGGTGCCTTTCGCCGCTTGGACATCAGGACAGCGCCCCTTTATGCGAAAATTGTATGAAAGACTTATTTCTGTGAATTCAGGAATACTTCAAAAAGCTTATCCTGCCCCATGCTCTGGCAGTTCTGCACATAGGCGTCCCAATCGTCAAGGCTTGCGTCGCCCACGATGAACTTCGTCATCTGCTCCCACCAGTATTTGTTCAGGTCGGTGATATACTGCTCGTAAACAGCCTTATCCTCTTCATTTGCCGGGGTCCAAGTCAATGGTTCCGCGATATATTCGCGGAGCGCAGCGTTTTCCTCCTGCTGCCACTTCGGGAACTGCGGATCGATTGCGATGACACTCTGTTCAAAGGGAACGCAGCGCGGGTTGGTACCCAGCTGCTCCATGCGCTCCGGATCTTCCAGCAGTACTTCGTCGAGCCAAATCGAACCGTCCTCGTTTTCCTTCCAGTCGGTTCCCTTGATCCCCAGATTGGCGAGCTTCACCATATCATCCTGGTAGAGATAATCCATCATGGCAAAGACAAGATCCGGATGTTCACATTCGCGGGTGATCCCATAAACGCCGCCCAGCGAGTCAATCCCGCGGTAATACTGCTTGCCATTAGGCGCTTTTACCGGGATCATCAGGTGGAAGATGCCCTCGCTGCCGTCGTACTCGTCGTAAGAGGCGGAATACTCATAGGAGCAGGACCAGCTGTAGGCCATCGTCATGCCCACGGTGTCGTTTGCAACCTTCGTAGTGATAGAGGTGCCATCGTTGGAGGACCAGCTGTTGTCCAGCAGCTTCTCGTCATACAATTTCTTCATATAGGTGAGGTATTCTTTATACGTGTCCGAGGTCCAAAGGACTTCCCATTCGCCGCTGTCGTTCTGGCCAAAGTTGTCGAGAAGGGTGATGCCGTAGATCGTGCTGAAATGGGCCTCATACCCAGGATTAAAGGTCAGCGGGAGCTCGTCCGCCTGGCCGTTTCCATTGGCGTCCTTGTCCCTAAAAGCTTTCAGCACATTGTAAAGCTCTTCCGTCGTCGTGGGCGCTTCCATGTCCACGGCTTCCAGCCACTTGCCGTTGATCATCATATTAATGCCGTAGTCCTTGTCCATGGCGAAGCCGGGCACATAGTACATGGAACCGTCTTCGTTCTGCAAGCGCTCTAAAATAGACGGATAGCTCTCATATTTTTTCTTGAGATTGTAGCCATACTCTTCATAATAGGCACTGATGTCCTGGAAGATTCCGGACTTCCAATAGATCCCGTTGGCATCGAAACCGCCGGGGACCGCGCAGACATCCGGCAGGCTGCCGCCTGCATTCAGGCGTGGGCCGACGCTTTCGGAGTATTCGCTGTAATCCTTGATCTCCCACTCAACGTTGATCTTGTCTCCCCATGCTTTTTGGATCTCCTGCATGACAAGCGTCTCATTTTCATCCACAACACTGCTCTGTGCAAGCCAAGTGATGCGGATCGTCACATCCTCATTCACAACCGGGGCGGTCTCGCCATCGTAGGTAAAGATCGCCTCGTTCTCGCCGGAAGCCCCGGTGCCGGAGTTCCCGGTACTAGAGTTGCCGGTGCTGGAGTTGCCGGAGGAATTCGAACAGCCTGTCAAAACTGTTCCGGCAATTAACAATGCTGCCAAAATAATGCTGAGAAAACGTTTGCCACTCATAAAACAGCCTCCTTAAAATTTTTAGGTTTTAAGCCTTTTATCTTGGAATTAGCCGGTAATCGGCTACAAATCCCTGGATCTGGTACGCCGTAAATCCCTCGGCATACTTACAGCCGTACTGATGCCCCCGAAACCGCGACTGCGCCCGCATGGCGTCCAGATAATCGTCCTGCAGGAAGCCCTCCAACCACGCCGTCTGGCTCTGGTGGCAGGCAATCGCCTTGATTTTTTGCTCAATTATCTCTGTGATGTCCACATAGATCTGGGGTTCAAAGCCGAATCCGCCCGGGATGTCCCAGAAGAAAACCGACGGCTTTTTTTCCATGGGCGGCTCCTCGGTAGGAACCAGTTTTGCCCCTACAACCAGCAGCACCTCCGTAATCAGCTTGGAGGTCATCGCATGGTCGGTGCTGGTATCGGCGGGGCTGTGCGTCAGAATGACGTCCGGATCTGCCCAGCGGATCGCGTTGAGAAACGCGTTTCTCGTTTCCGGGGTGTCCTGCAACCCCTCGTCCTCGAAGCGCAGAAACTTCACCTTTGCTTCCAGCGGCTCTGCCGCGCGCAGCTGCTCCTTCTCCCGGATCGCCGCAATTTCCTCCCGAGAACCGTGGCAGTTGGAGCCGATATTGCCGCTGGTGGAGAGAGCGATAAAGATCTGATCCCCCTGAGCGCGGTACTTCATCAGCGTTCCGAAACACATTTCCTCCACGTCGTCGGGGTGGGCCGCAAACGCAAGAATATTCATATCACTTTTTCGCCTCCATCCGGCGCTCCCCAAAATAGGCGAGCATCATTTTTGCCAATCTGGCGCTGCCGCTGCCGTTGGGCTGCCACGGGGAATACCACTCGTTGATGGAGCAGTACCGCTCCGAAACGATAAACTCCGGCGTTACGCCGTAGGTCAGCAGCGCGTCCATCGTCTCCCTGGCTTTTTCCCTCTCGCCTGTGGCGAGCCAGGACTTCAGCCAAAACCATTCGCTCTGTATGGTGTACCAAACGTCGCCGTAGCCGCCGTGATAGGCCCCGTCGCAGCCGCCATCACAGCTGGTCATCAGCCCTGTGAGTCCCCGCTCGAACTGGCCGCGGCTGCGGAAGAACGCCTCCATCTGCCGGTGCATCCTGCTGCCCGGCTCAATCACCCCGGTCTCCAGCAGCATCGGGGCGCCATCGGTATAATAGCTGTAATTCTGGCTATCTTCGATGGAAAGCCCAAGCTCATGGGGAAATAGAAATGTTTCATCATTTTCATGCCCCTGGTAAAGCTCATCGCGGATTTCAATCAGACGGTTGAAATAGTCCTCATAAATTTCCCGGACCGCCCCAGCTTCGCTGCGTCCGTGCTGTTCCAGCATTTCCGCCATGCAGCGGATCGCCATCGCGTTATAGCTGTCGGTGAAGGTCC
This sequence comes from Clostridiales bacterium, assembly GCA_019423265.1. The sequence goes on along the minus strand of JAHZBS010000003.1, from coordinate 14,643 downwards.
AGAACTGTGCGACGTCCTCCCAGTCGCTCCCGCGCCCGCTGGGAAAGATCCCCGGATAACCGGCGGACGGCTGCGCGCGGCGGCGCTGAATCCAGTCCAGCATGTCCTGCAGCTTCGGCAGAAAATAATCCATTTCCGCCGGGTCGCCGCTGTATTTCAAATGCTCGGAAATCCCCCAAACGACGGAACCGGTAAAATTTTCCCACGCCGCACAGCCGGACTGAATACGGCCCTTATCCTCGCCCTCCTGAACGAGCCACCGCTCACAGAAATACCGGTAAGCCTCTCCCGTATGCTCCCGGAGCCCGATCTGATCCAGCAGCGTCAACACAATGGCCGCCTCATACGGCCAGATAAATCGGCCCAGATCCCCCTGCCGGGTGGCCACCATATCGCTTCCCTTATAACGCGCGAGCATCTGACAGCACTGTGTGACCAGCTGAAGGTACAGATTCTGATGCACAGGGTTGTCGGTGTCCGGCACAAGCTCTAGCCTGTCATGGATTTGCTTCCAGCCTGCAACAGAAGCCGCCTTTTGCGCCTGATAGTCAAAATCGCCGGTTTCCGATGCGCGGAGCACGCCTTCGAAGGATGTGCATTCACCGGGCTCCAGACTGTAATCCACTCGAAAATAGTCAGCCGCTTCAAACATATGTCCCTTAGGGCCATCCTTCACCCAGCTTAGTTTCAGCCCTTCCGGAACCTTCAAGAAAATAGAGCCCTCATCGCAGGATGCAGAGGTTTCTCCTGTCTGCTCCCAGGTCCGCTTGAGCATATACCAGTTTTTCAGATTGGGTTCATAGGGCGCATAGCCTTCCTGGTGAAGCTGCGTCATGTAGACGTCCTTTCCGGAACGGCATAAAACGCCCAGGCATCCCCTCGCCTCCACCGCTGAATCGTTTTTCAGCGTGATGCGGAAATATGTTGCCGGAATCCGCTCAAATCCGCAGAATGCTTCCATAGAGACCGCGCATTCACAGGCGTTGTTGACCGTGTATATGGGCAGGCCACCGGTCACCGGCGAAAAATGTGTCGTCTGGTAATCAAACGCTTCCATGTCCTCCCCGTGCAGCAGCACCATCCCGATCCCCGGCTGCCCAAGGTGCGTCCCATTGTCCAGAAGCGAAGAATCCGTAATTTTAAAATCCGGATACAGCAGTACCAGGCGCTCCGCAAGCGGAGGATGCAGATACACTCGCGCCGTTTTGGGGCGGCGCCATTTTTTTGTCAAATTCTTCACAGCAATCCTCTTCCCCTCATTTTGTCATAAATAGATAATACTAAACGCTTTTAGTTCCTAAAAAATTTAGCATCTCTTATTCATTTATATTCTTTTTATACCACTAGTTTCATAATTTGTCAACACAAATTATTAATTTATTAGTTATTTTATTTCGTCTTTTAGGTTTGGCACGACTTCTTTCCATATATTCTCTTGATTTTTTGCTCCGAAACCATTATAATAAGTATAACCTTTTAGTTAGAGTGGATGTGATATTATGCCGAAAATGACCATCAAAGAAATCGCTCAGTTGGCAGGCATTTCCGCCTCGGCGGTTTCCATTGTACTGAACAATCGTCCCGGAGTTAGTGAAAACACCCGTGAAAGGGTATGGGAAATTATCCGACAGAACAACTATGTGCCGAATCCCAACTCCCGCAGGCTCCTCTTTGATAAGTCGGATAATATTACCGTCCTGCTGGCCAAGGACCGCAAGGATCTCAGCAATCAGTTCTATGTGGAGCTGAATAACGAGATCGCCCCGGAATGCGACAAAGCCGGCTGCAATTTGGTCTATGCCTTTTATGAGGTAACGTCTGACGGCGAAGCGATTTTTCCCAAAATTATCGAGCACAGGGATACCGGCGGCATCATTTTCCTGGGCAACCCGCCTGCACAGGTGCAGCAGAAGATCATCAGCTATGAGATCCCGTTCGTGATCGCAGACACGCATAAACCGCAGCCGGGTATTCCGTCCGTTTATACCGACTACTGCAAGGCCTCCTACATCGCGACCCGTTATCTGATCCAAAACGGACATCAGGAAATTGGATATCTAGGCTATGAAAGCCCCAAGTATATGCAAGATACCCTGCATGGATTTCAGCTCGCCCTGCGCGACGGCGGCTGCCTATATCACCCGGAATGGATGCTCACCTCGCCGAACAGCGACAAAATCGCCTTTGAGCGAAGCAGTTATTGGGAAAACACCGGGAAACTGCCCTCTGCGATTTTCTGCACCAGTGATTTTATTGCCGTCGGCTGCCTGCAGTATTTCCAGCAAAATGGTCTCAATGTACCGGAGGATATCTCGCTGATCAGCATTGACAATATTCTGCTTGCCAACTATGTGATGCCCCGGCTGACGACGGTATGCATTGACAAGCAGGAGATGGCCCGCGCCAGCGTCGCTCTTCTTCTCGACAGAATCTCCGGACGCTGTGATCTCCCGGAAAATATTTCGGTTCCGGTTGGAGAAATCATCGAGCGCGACAGCGTCCGTTCTTATGTCTCCCGCTCAGAAAAGGAGGTCTGTCCTGTATGATGGCTTTTTCACCCGCCGATGCCCCAATCTTACTGGTATTCGGACAGTCCAACGCCCACGGGCACCATCTTCCCATGGCGCCTGAGGACCGCATTTGCACGCCTCTCGCCAATGTGCAGGGGCTTCGCCAGCCTGAAAATCAGTCATACCGGCTGCCGGAGGTCATTTGGAGCCCCTATACCTCCGACGGAACAAATTTGGGTGAAATCCAGGATCACACCTACTGTATGCCGAATTTTTTTGCGGAGATATGGCAGGAGCGCTGCGCGGCGGCTCATCTTCCGGACCTCTCTGTCATCCGCATTTCAATTGGAGCGCAGGGCGTCACCAAGCCGTATATGTGGAATCCCGACTATCCGCGAGTCCTGACCCCCGGCACACTGGGCACAGTGGAAATTGCACTTTTTCCATTGGCCTGTCAAATTTTGCGCTGTGCGATGACCGGATTTCGGCGCGCCGGAAAGGTTCCCAGAATCCTGGCCCTTCACTGGATCGGCGGCGAAGAGGAAACCGGGGTTCCTTTTGAAGAGCTGCGTGGGTTGGAGGCGCTTTATCGCCGCATCTTTACAGGCTTTTTCGAAGCAGCGGGAATGCAGTTCCCCATCCGTTTTTATAAAATTCTCTGTCGGCGGCGCTCGCTGGCAATGGGAGAACCCCCTGAAAACATCGATGAGATCAACCGAGTCTTCCGTAGCCTTGCAGACAGCCTGCCCGGCTCCGAAGTCATTTCCGCTGAAAGCTTTCCCGGCTGGGACCCCCAGGATCCCCAATATGGAATTTTCCAGCCGGATGGCGGTCATTACACCCGCGACGTCCAGAAATGGTTTGCACAGGAAGCTTTCCGCCAGATAGAAAAACTTTTATAGGACGAATGAGGAGGAAAAAAGGAAATGTATCAACTTGGCGAAATTGACCCTAATCGCGCAGTAAAAAGCCATATATCGGGAGAGGAACTTTATTTCTATAATGTGAGGCGTCCCCCGTTTGCTATCTATGGCTTGTTATCCGGCAGAGTTGGCGACCGATTCCTACGAATTCCAACGCAGGTTGCACAACAGTGCAGCGAAGGCGTTGTCGCTTTGCATACCAATACGGCAGGCGGCCGGGTACGCTTTGCGACCGACTCCTCCGCCGTTGCCATTCGAGTCAAAATGCCTGGAAAATGCCTGATGCCGGACCAGTCCTTCCTTGGCAGTTCCGGTTTTGACCTTTATCTCACAGAAAACGGAAGATGCCGGTATATTGACTCTTTTATGCCGCCCATCGATTTGGCGGGCGGCTACGAATCGCTGATCCGGTTTCCGGACCGCTCCCTGCGGGATATCACAATCAACTTTCCTCTCTATGATTCCGTCGACGAATTACTGATCGGGCTCAATCCAGATGCGCTTGTGCAGCAAGGCGGGAACTACCGCACAGAAAAACCCATTATCTTTTATGGCTCTTCCATCACCCAGGGCGGAAACGCCTCCCGGCCCGGCAACAGCTACCAAGGATTTCTGTCGCGTGCTCTGAATTGTGATTACCGCAATCTTGGCTGGTCCGGCAGTGCGTGCGGTGAGCTTGCAATGGCAGAATATATTGCGCAGCAGCCGATGGCGCTGTTCTTCATGGATTACGATCACAACAGCCCGTCGGCTGAGCATCTTGCGCAAACACACGAGCCCTTTTTTCTGACGATCCGAGAAAAAAATCCGGATCTTCCAATTATTTTAGCCAGCAAGACGGATCCCCCTCTCTCCGCCCAAGCCTCGGACGAAATGAGAAAACGCCGAGAAATCATTGAACGCACCTACGAAAACGCTCTGCGCCGCGGTGACAAAAAGGTTCGCTTTATTGATGGCAGCACCGTATTTTCCACCCTGGAGCGGCAAGGACTATCGGCAGATAGCTGTACCGTTGACGGCTGCCATCCCAATGATCTTGGTTTCTGGTGTATGGCGCAGGTATTTGGACATGAAATTAGCGATATGCTGGGATGGAATTTTTAAAATATACACCTCTACACGCCCTCCTCTGGGAGGGTTATTTTTTTATTGCCTCCCCCTTCCAAATCCTCGAGCTGACGGGACAAGTATAGCGCTCTTTCATATGCCTGCCAAGCATATTAAATTATTTAATATAAGTATTTGCCATTTCTTCTGACGGCATATATAATAAAAACGACAGAATAAATCCTTGTCTATCAGATGAGAAAAATAGAGAATAAAGAATCGAGACTCGAAGGGAGTATCTTGACTATGAGAACCATTACTGACATAACCTTTGATGAAGAAAGAGCCCTCTATGCTGCACAGGACATTGTGATAAAGGACTGTGCGTTTGACGGCCCCGCCGACGGGGAGAGCGCTTTTAAGGAGGGCAAAAATATTATAGTTGATGCCTGCTTTTTCAATCTTCGCTATCCTTTCTGGCACGATAGCGGGCTGACAATCGCAAATTCAGAGATGACGGACAAATGCAGGGCGGCGCTGTGGTATTCCGACAATGTGGAGATTGACGATACCAAACTCCACGGCATTAAGGCGCTCCGCGAGTGTGGGAATATTGCAATGCGCGGCTGTGACATCGTCTCTCCCGAATTCGGCTGGTCGGTGCGCGGCATTGTGATGGAGGACTGTACCGCAGAAAGCGAATATTTCATGCTCCGCTCCGATCATCTGGCTTTCCGCAATGTCCGAATGAAAGGAAAATACTCCTTTCAGTACATCACCGATTCCGTTTTTGAAAACAGTGCATTCGATACAAAGGATGCATTCTGGCACGCCAAAAATATTACGGTCAGAAACAGCGTGGTGAAAGGCGAATATCTTGCGTGGTACAGCGAAAACATTACCTTTGAAAACTGCAAAATCATCGGCACACAGCCCCTTTGCTACTGCAAAAACCTGAAACTGATTGACTGTGAAATGGTTGACACCGATTTGAGCTTTGAGCGCTCCGAGGTGGAGGCCACTCTCACGGCCCCCATCGTCAGCATCAAAAACCCTCTGTCGGGGCATATCTATGTTCCCGAAGCCGGCGAGGTCATCATGGATATAGCCGAAGCCAAGGGCCAGGTTATCTTGAAAAATCACAAATGTAAAAACGCAATCTGCGCTTGCTGTGCATAGAGGATCATTTGTGGCTGCGATACCGTTACGTTTCAAATCATATAAATTTAAGGAGGACATAACTGGCACTCATATCTGGGATTGAAGAAGCAAAGATACTGGAAATCAAGAAAGAGGAAATCCACAAAAAAGCAAGTCGGTCCATTAAGTCAAACGGATGGCTACCCAACCTATTCCGCAGTATTGTGAGCAAGGCAAAGGAATTTTTGCAAAATTTGATAAGGCAGACGGCACTACCACCCAAGCCGGTACTCAATATGGATATGGCAGAGTTCCGCACAATGCAGAAGCTGATGATACGGGTACAGGACAGGGCAAGAGAAATCCGTAGCTTGCAGGAGGAAGTACCCAAGTTAAAGGCACGGCTTGCCGAAACAAAGGGCATATTCAAGAGCAAGGAGCGAAAGGTGTTGGAAACGCAGATACAGCAGACGGAAGAAAAAATCTCCGCTATGCTGGAAGTGTTACCCGAAATATTGAAGGATGACGGTTATCCCGATGTGCAGGCGTTTATGGCAACCTACCGCAAGGCAGAAGCCATAGTCGATAACTACAACCGAGAGCTTGCAGAATGGGAACGCAAGGTCAAGGAAAGCCGCAAACCCGCCGAAAAAGAACGGTATGCACCGCCCGAAAAACAAAGTGTCCGTGACCAGCTTAGGCGGTTACAGGCAGAGGGCAGACAACCCAAACCCAAGCACCGATCCCACGACAGAGAAAGATAGCTTTAATACCGAAAACAACACCGCGGGGCAGTTTCCCTGCCTTGCGGGATTACATACATTTTCACAATTACACCCTGCAAGATTTGAAACCTTGCAGGGTGTAATTGTGAAAATTCAAAAACCGAAATCCGACTGTGTGAATGAGTTCCGATTATATTAATTAAGCCACATAAAGTAGATATTTAATCCTCATAGACAAATCTAATACACTGCTCGTTTGCGTCAACTATTGCATTTACGCCAAAGGGAATAATACATCTGGGTGTAGCATGTCCGATATTTATATTAGCCACAATGGGCAGAGCAGGATTATCTATTACTTCCACTATGATTTTCTTATATTCCTCAAAATATAATTCATCCATAGGCTTTCCACATAGCACACCGGAAACAACATCAAATACGCCTGTTTTCTTTAACGCAATCAGCATATCTCTATAAAGTTCCGGTTTTGGCTGTTCTTCGCTTGTCTCCAGAAGAAGTATTTTTCCCTTCCAATCACTGAGATTCGGAAACAGTTCATATTTTTTACATAGTGCTACAGAATCTGGGTACCTTGATGCATCAAAAAAATCATAGAGAGATTCTAAACATCCTCCCAAAATTTTGCCTTCAAAAACACCATTACCCTGAAGCAACTGAAAACCTTGGTTTTTATGTTTAACTCTAATTGTTCCAATAGCATCCGGTGACCAGTCTTTTCTTTCCTCATACCATACATCGCTGGGTCTTATTTCGTTTATTCTGCCTGTATGAATTAGTTCCTCGAAAAACTGAGCTGAATATGGCAGCATATTCGGTTCAAATTCACATACATCCGGCAAAAAGGCTTGTCCATAAAATGTGTTTAATCCTGCTTTATGCAACATCAAATGATTTACTGTTGTATCTGAAAATCCAAGGAATATCTTTTTATTTATGACATTCTCCAGCTCGTCATTGTCAAACAGGGACGGAAGCAAGCGATATGTATCATCACCACCGATAGCAGTCATAATCATGTCTATAGAATCATCAGCAAAAGCAGCTAACAAGTCCTCTGCTCTCTTGTCAGGATGGCTTTTCACATATTCTATCCCGCTCTGAGCATGTGGCATTATATTAATTTCAAGACCATATTCCGCTAACCTTTTTATACCGATATCAACTTCATGCTTTGCAAATTCTTCTCCAAGGATACCAGATGACAAGCTTACAATCGCTATCTTTTTAACCATCATTCCCTATACCTCCATAATTGTTCTTTACAAATTCAAATCAAAATTACATCAAATTAAACATCCGCCAAATTCTAATTTGTCAGCATATTTATTGTTTAACACCGTGTGTCTGAATGTATTCTACCAACTCATCTAATGTCTTGTTGTTTGTCGGATGGTAAATGCGGAACCCAGCTTCGCCTCCTACAGAAACTGTAACGATGCTACTACTCAAAAAATGGATTTGAACCCATTCATCTTTTTGGTTTCCTACTGAAGATACCAACACGACAGTACGCCCGTCATAGTTTTTGTCAGCCTCTACGTTATCTGCACTCCATGGCAATAGGTTACGAAAATCCTGTTGGTATCTGGATGTAGCTAAAATTTCTATAATATCTCCAGGCTCATTGCCTTGCTGCGCTGGGTTATCTATGCGATATGTATCTGTGCGTGTCTGTCCGTTCTCTAAATGGTGAATCATGGCAGAAGCCGAAAAACTGGTGATTGAGTTTTCGTCAACAGATATTAAATTAGAGGAAGATTGCGGCCAAAATCGCCAGATAAGCAGGCAAACAATAAGTGCGGCTACAATAATTGTGATTATTAAACCAATTCGCTTTTTCATAGGTATGATCTCCTTTGTCAAATTCAAGTTTTTTGTCCTATCTTCGGTTCTCTCACCGCTTTCCCCCTATGTAATTCAGATACTGCTGGCGAATATTTTTGAAGTCCCGCTGTCGAATGAATACCGTATCCCCCGTCGATAATTCAAACTGCCTGTCATGAATCTGCCGGATCCAGTTCATATTCACAAGAAAGCTTTGGTGACAGCGGAGAAATCGTATATCCTGTAGTTCCTTTTCAATCTCACCGAGCTGCTTGTACAGAGTGTAACATATGCCATTTGTGCGGTGCAGTATACATTTTGAATTATTGCTTTCCACATACAGAATTTCATTATAGGGAATACAAACCACATCTTTTCGCTGTTTTACATAATACATGCATTCGCTGCGCCTCCCGCTGAGGATGTGATCCATGGCGGCGCTAAGTTTTTGATAGGAGTGCGGTTTCAGCAGATACGCGCTTGCCTGCACTTCGTATCCGTCCACCGCATAATCAGAAGAGGCCGTTACAAATATGATCTCACCGCGATAGTCATGATCCCGCAGTTGTTTTGCAACATCGATCCCGAGAAGACTGTCCATATAAATATCAAGGAATATAACATCGTAGAAGCTGCCATCGTATATGTCGTGGAGCAAATTGATTCCATTCTCAAACTGTGTAATCTCTAATGAAAACGGTTTTTGGGAGAAATAAACCCGCAACAAATCGCAGATGAGCTCCCGGTCCAGTGAATTGTCATCGCAAATTGCAATTTTCATATATACCTCCTTGAAGATATCATTGAAAACACTGCAAATTCAATGAAAAACCATTCAATTTCATCGAAAGTCCCCTTTTTTGATGTTATACCGCTATAATACTGACAATAACAGAAAAGGAGCAAGCAACATGATACGATATAAAGTAGTAGAAGAGAGCCTGCATCACCCCGATGCCGGAGATTATATAGCGTTTGGAATATGCGCGTATCACGACAAAACCGGACACCACGTTTTATCCGTCTCGGATGTATTCCTGAACAGACATGACGCGGAGGCTCTTGTACAGAGGTGTAATCTACATAACCTATCTCTAATTCACCTCCCCGATGTAATCGAGGACGCAATCGCCCGCTAAATGGACAGATTTGGCAGCTGTGTGTCCCTGTGTTGTATGAATTGGACTGCATTCCATCACAGAAAGGAGCAAGACTATGACGCTCAAAGAATGTTATAAGGCAATCGGCGGCGATTACGAGGGCGTAGTCAGCCGTCTGGTAACAGAAGCCCGGGTGAATAAATTCCTCACCATGTTTCTACAGGATGCCAGTTTTAAAGTCCTCTGCGACTCTATGGAAATGAGAGATGCTGAAGAAGCCTTCCGCGCAGCGCATACCTTAAAGGGCGTGTGTTTAAGCCTTGGATTCACAAGACTTGGGGAATCCAGCCACAACCTGACGGAAGCGCTTCGTCTCCGCACTTTCAGCGAGGACGCAGAGACATATTTTAAAGACGTCCGGCGGGATTATCTGGAGACAGTGTCCGCAATTCGTTCCATGCAGGCGGAGACAGAAACGCCTCCCGCAGAGTAAGGATTTTTACTACGGATGTAGGATGCTGTCCCTATACCCCGCCTCAATGGCCGCATTGCAGTCCGCATCCAGTTCCGCCGCAACCTCTGCCGCTGTTTTGTCTCCCCGCAGCAGATCCCGGATATGAGGGAAAAAGGCGGCGCGGACACCGCGCCAGTTCGGATTGTTGGCGGTGAAATCCACTACGTTCTCATTGTTGCGATGAAATGCATCCAGCATAAAGATCTGATCTTTGAACTTTTCCGTCACCCGGCTGCTGGCAGGGATGCCGCCGGCTGCGTAATCCATCCATTCCTCATTTTCGTAAATAAACTTCACAAAATCCTTTCCAACCTTGACTTTGCTCTCGTCCCCATTGTCGAACACCGCGAAACCGGTAACAAAAGAAGTGGCATAGCCATCGCCGCTGGCGCTTGGGAAGTTTACATAGCCCACGTCGAGATCCGGATACACTGAGATGAGCGCATTATTTGCCACATACAGTGCCAGCTGACCGTTGCTAAACAAATTCGCGTCGTCAATGATTTCCAGGTTCTCACACTGAGGCGGAAACCATCCTCTGTCATAGCCGTCCTTTATCCATTGGAGGGCGGCGACACCCGCCTCCGTGTTCAGATTAAACTTGCCCTTTTCATCGAAAAAATCGCTTCCATGACTGCGCAATAGCGTCATGATATGCGTGTCGCCCTGATTATTCTTGGCATACATCATCATGGGATATTTTCCTGTGGGCAATGTTTCCGCCAGCGTATCCAGAATCGTCTCCCATTCTTCCAGCGTCCACGTCTGGATCTCATGCCTGTCGCTGATGAACGCTTCCAGCCCCGCCTCTCGAAATAGGTCCTTGTTATAGGACATAATGTTCTGTAGGCTCAAAAATGGCATCATGTACGTCTTACCGTCTATCTGGCTTATGGTCCAATTGCTTTCGGAAATATCTGCGCGAATCTCGTCGGTCACAATGTCATCCAGCGGTACGACCCGGCCGGTGTGGATATAGGCCGCCATGTTGAAATACCCCTCGTAGAGCACGTCAACGGCGTTCCACTTGTCGAAGCAGCCGGTAATCGCCTCATCCTCCGCCGTCTGGCTAAATGTAATGACGTCAACGGTGACGTCCGCTTCCTTATACTGTGCGGTAAAGGCGTCCGCTGCCTTTTCCAAAAATTCATCCGCACTTTCGATTTCCGGATCGCAGACAGAGACGAGAGTCAAGGCCGGCACCTTGACTGTCAAATGCACTTCCTCCTTTTTCTGTACACCGCAGCCGGCCAACAGCCAGACTGCCATTGCCGCCGCCAGCGAAAGCGCCATTCCCGTTCTCCCGGTTTTGCTCATCCGGTCACACCTCCCCCAATTTTTTCAGCAGTACCGCCACATCGATGGGTTTTGTCAGAAAATCGTCCATGCCGCTTTCGGCGGCGCGTTCCCGGTCCTCCCGGAGAAAGTTCGCGGTGCAGGCGAAAATTTTCACCGTTTTGGCGTCCGGCCGGTCCAGCTCCCGGATCGCGCTGGCGGCCTCATAGCCATTCATAACCTGCATCTGCACATCCATAAGGATGACGTCGAACTCGCCCGGCTTAGACTCCTGAAACGCTTGCACTGCCTTCTGGCCGTCCTCCGCGTGGGCGACGGTAAAGCCTTCCTCGCGCAAAATCTCCAGCAAAATTTCTGCGTTCAGTTCATTGTCCTCCACCACCAGGATATTGTGTCTTTTCGTGACAGAAAGCAGCTCCTTGTCCTCCGGCGGCGGGGCCGTCTCTTTTACGACTTCCACTGGTTTCTTTTCGCAAATCTTAGCCGGAAGGACTACCGTAAAGCAGCTCCCCCTGTCCAGCTCGCTTTCCACCAGGATGTCGCCGCCCATTTGCTTCATGAGCAGATAGCTGATGGACATTCCCAGCCCTGTTCCCTTCTGGCTGCTGCTGATCTTGTTGCGCTCCTGGGTGAAGGTGTCAAAAATATGGCTTAAAAATTCTTTGCTCATGCCGCACCCTGTGTCCTGCACGCGAAAATAGGTTGTGACCGTATGGTTCTCGCCCGGCTGCTGGGTTGCCGTCACCGTGATGCGGCCGCCATCCGGCGTAAATTTTGCCGCATTGCTGAGAATATTCATCAACACCTGTTTCACGCGAACCTCATCCCCAACGATACAGGGGTATGGGATGTCCTTTTCTATGGTAAAGTTGATGCCGCGGGTGCAGATGGTATCCCGCTGCATGGACCACAGATTGTCCAGCATTGAGACAATGCAGAAATTTTCATTGGTTAAGTCCAGCTTGCCTGCCTGCAATTTGGAGATATCGAGAATATCGTTGATGAGCGCCAGCAGATATTGGGCGGTGTTTCCCATCTTGTGGATGTATTCCGTAGTCTTATCCCGGTCTTCTAGGCTTTTTGACATGAGATGGTTCAAGCCGATGATGCCGTTGAGCGGCGTGCGGATCTCATGGCTCATGGTGGACAGAAAATCGCTCCTGGCCTTTGCCTTGGCGTGCGCTTCTACCGTCCGCTGCTTCGAGCGGTAGAGCAAGACGCTCATGCTCACAAGAGCCAGAACCACAACCGTCAGCATGATCACGGTTAGCAAAATAAAATCACGGCTTTGATCCTTGAATACATCGGCGGACACGGATATGACAAACGTCCAGTCGGTTCCCTCAATCGCGGAAAATCCCAACATGCGTTCTTCGCCGTCCATATCCGTATGCGATACGATGAAAAACTGATTCTCGGCGATGCCGTTGCGTATCGACTCCGCGCTGCCCTCTTTAAACGTTCCGCTGTCAAGCTGTTCGAAGAAATTATCCCGCTGTTTGAAGCTGTTGGTTCGGTTGGTATTGACGATATAATATCCGTTCGAATCGATCACGCTGCTAAATCCTCGTCCCCCAAAGCTGTCAATGCGCAGCTGATCCTGGATCGATGTGATGCTGCACTGCCCAAGAATGGCCACAAAGCGAACCCCTTCCACCTCCAGGCCATCCATGCGCACGCCGTAGAGCACCGTTTCCTTCCGGGTCTCCAACATCCCCTGCTGTTCATCATTGCGAAAGACGAAATACTTCTGCTCCATATCCAGAAACGCTCCGTATTGATGCCTGTCCGCCTCCTGGATCAGAAAGCCGTCCGTGTAGAGCCGCCCCTCTTCGTCCAGGAGATAGATGGCGTCAAACAGGCTGGTTGTCCGCTCTAGATTGATGAGCGTCTGTACCTTCGTGATCGTGTCGCAATCGTAGATTTGCAGCCTCTGTCCGATAAACTCCAGACGGTTCAGATTTGTCTCCAGGGAGTATTGAATGGACTGTACATCGTGCTGGGCAAGCTCCTTCATATTGAGAACCATATTGTTGGAAACCATCCTGTTCAGCTGCCCGATATAAGCCCCTATGGAAATTACCACAAGTGCCAACGCCACCACATATAGAATAAAGTTCCGACTCCTTTTTTTCATACTCCCGCAGTCCCCATCCTTATCGATTGATCACAGCGCATACGTGTGCCGCTGTCTCTCCGCATACCTATTTAAATATTATTATATCGATCCTCACGAATCTTTGTCAATATAGAAATGAACCTCTTCACAACAAATTTCGTATGGCCTCCAAGTTGACTTTGCCGTGAGAATATGCTATTCTGAATGTGACTTTATGAGGAAGGGGTTTTTACCGTGGTAATCTTTTTACAAATTTTAGGTACGCTTGGCGGGATCGCCGGGATCGTCGGGATTTTTATGGACATTCCGGCACTTTTGATCGGCGGCGCAGTGGTCTGCTTTCTGCTGTGTCGAGAGTACGGCTCATTGGTGGAAATGATTGCTGCGCGTATATTTTTGCTCCCGCTTTTGTCCGTGATCGGGATGCTGATCTGCCACTTTGCCTTACATATGGGTTGGGGCCAGGGATTTCTCGACAGCTTTGTATGGGTCGGGACGGTGGCGTCAGCCGTAAACACAGCAATTGCCATCAGCGAACACAGATGACGTATTGTGTGAATCCATAGAACAGGGCGCAGACCGAATTGGAGCCGAATCGGTCTGCGCCCTGTTTTATGGTTGGCGGCGATCGCTTTTCAAAGTCGCCCTTGACATCCCGCGTACTTTGTGCTATGATATCCTCGTTAATGCGCCTTACCGGCGCGATACTCATTTCAAGAAAAGGGTGGAAGGATGTTCAACTAATCTAGGATTTGTTGCATTGGAATCTACGTCTGCGCTGCGGCCAGGCTTTTTTCCGTTGCCGAAACTAGATTACGACGCCTTCTTTTTTTATTGTTTGATAGGTGAGTCGCCCTATGTGTGGGAATAATCTGCTTTCGGATGGCCGGGAGCAGATTTTTATTAGGAGGAAAACAGTATGCTACAGATTCAACACGTCCGCCTTGTTCACCGAAAGGACTTGCGGACCATCGTGGACGATATCTCCTTTAGCCTGCGACCCGGCGATAAAGCTGTCATTATCGGGGAAGAGGGCGACGGGAAATCAACTCTTTTAAAATGGATCTACGATCCCGCTCTGGTCAACTCGTATGTCCAGGCAAGCGGAATGCGCGTCCTCGACGGAAACATCCTCGGCTACCTCCCCCAAGAGCTGGGGGAAACAGACAAAGAAAAGACAGTCTATGAATACTATTGCCATCGCCCTGCCTTTTTTGACCGCACCCCTAAAGACATCGCACAGATCGCCGGCCAGCTCAGCCTCCCCTCTGACTTCTGCTACGGGGAGCAGCCCATTGGCCTGCTGTCAGGCGGAGAAAAGGTAAAATTGCAGTTGGCACGGATTCTCATGGAAAATCCGGATATCCTGTTATTGGATGAACCCTCCAACGACATCGACATCGAAACCCTCCAATGGCTGG
>JAHZBS010000299.1:1584-3088 GCA_019423265.1 Clostridiales bacterium | reverse complement strand
CATATTGGAATTCACAACATTCACAGCCGGCTGAAAATTCTGTACGGAGAATCCTGTGGCGTATGGATTGAGAGTGAAAAAAATCAATACACCTGTGTAACGCTAAAGCTCAAAATGCGAGGCGTGATGGGGCAAGAGGCGGGAGGGGAAACAGATTGCTAAAGATTCTGATTGTGGATGACGAACCTTTTTTTCTCGAATTTATGCAAGGTTTTTTCCAGTCCCAGACACTGAATTGTGAGATCGTGGGAGCCGTCTCGGATGGACTAAAAGCCTTGGAAATTTTAAAAAGCCGAAAGGTGGACGTGATTTTTACCGATATCAAAATGCCGGTTTTGGATGGACTGGAGTTAATCTGTAGCGCCATGGAGCTGGACCCGGAGTACCAATTTGTCGTGCTGAGCGCGTACAGCGACTTTCATATGGTAGGGCAGGCTTTTAAGCTGGGAGCTAAGGAATACGCCTTGAAATCTGAAATGACGGAGGAGCAGATCGTCGATATCCTCCAAAAGTGTGAGGAGAGGAAAAACCGGCTGCTTTTAGAAAAGCAAAAAAGTCAGGCGCAGAAGGAGCGCTTTGCGGAAATGGCCGATCAGCTAAGCTCTCTGCAAAATATGGTGGACAGCAGTCGGAGCGAGCTCAAGAAAAAGTTCTTTCGCGACATTATCGGCAAGAATATCACCTTTCCCGAAGCCTATCAGCAGGAATATGCCCAGTATTTTTTGCCAGATTGTCAGCCGGCCGCCATATTGCTTGTGAAAATGGATGATTATAACCGGATCTTGCAGGACAATTGGAAAAATAACTATCTTCTGTTTGAGGTTGCCGTGGATAATGTGTTGGACGAGATCTGCAAAGGCTTTCAGAATACGGTTTTTGTCTGCTATAAGCCGGATGAATATCTCTTTTTTACATCCTCGGAGGGTGGGCGGTTTGAGTTAAAGTGTAAAGTCTACGACCTCTTTTCAGCGGTGAAAAAAACTATGCAAAATGCTCTGCTGATGGAGACGATCATCTCGGTCAGCGGTTTGAATGAGGAACACAGCCAGACGCCTTCCCAGATGTATGAACAGGCGAGCGAGCTGAACAGACACTTTTTTCTCCTGGGCAAGGGCGCGCTGCTGAGTCAGTCGCTGGCCACTGCTAAAGAAGGGGCGATAGATCCAGAACATTTTGGAAGACTTGTGGCCGAATTTCGGGATAGGCTGACATCGTGGGATATGAAGGGGCTTCAAGAGAATATGAGCGCCTATCAGATTCAGCCTAGCGCAGTGAATTTTTCCCAGATTCAGCAAGTTCGCGGTATCTTTCAGCGGTATGTTTTTTACCTCAGAGAATATGCGGCGGAGAATAACACCCTGAAGCGATTGCATGGGGATTTACATTATTTTGAGAAATATCTCAGAGAGTATGGAACTCTTGAAGAGATGAACGAATGGCTGGAGAAAACGGTTACAGCCCTGTTGCAGCAGGAATACCACTCCAGCAGCTTAGTAAAGCGGGT
>JAHZBS010000299.1:0-1484 GCA_019423265.1 Clostridiales bacterium | reverse complement strand
CTCCCTCATACGATATAGTAACGAAATCATGAAACGAGGGAGCAAACTATGGCAGAGGATTTTAATCTGTACCAGGATATTTCCACCAGGACCGGCGGAGATATTTACATAGGGGTTGTAGGGCCTGTACGGACCGGGAAGTCCACCTTCATCAAAAATTTTATGGAGATGCTGATCATACCCAATATTGAAGATGAAAATGAGCGGATCCGGACGGTGGATGAATTGCCACAGAGCAGCAACGGCAAAACCATCATGACCACAGAGCCGAAGTTTATCCCGAAGGAAGCGGTGGAGGTGGCGCTGGAGGATGCGGGCGTTCGGTTTCGAGCGAAGATGATCGACTGTGTCGGCTATATGGTGCCCGGAGCCATCGGCCACATGGAAAACAATGAGAACCGTATGGTGAAAACTCCGTGGTTTGAGGAGGAGATTCCCTTCGTCCAGGCGGCAGAGATCGGAACGCGGAAGGTCATTGCGGAGCACTCGACCATCGGCATTGTCGTCACCACGGACGGCAGCGTGACGGAGCTGAACCGGGAGGAGTATCAGGGAGCGGAGCGGCGTGTGATTGCGGAATTGAAGGAGCTGGGGAAACCCTTTGTCGTCGTCCTGAACTCAGCGAGGCCTTACGGCGAGGAATGCCGGAATCTGGCGGAGGCGCTCTCCCAGGAGCACGGCGTGCCGGTTCTGCCCGTCAACTGCAAACAGCTGCGGCGGGACGACATTTCGCAGATCATGCGGACGCTTCTGGAAGAATTTCCTGCCAAGGAAGTACGATTCTTCCTGCCGAAATGGATGGAGAGTCTTCAGATGGACCACCCGCTGAAGCAGGAAATGATCCAGGCGATTCGAAGCGGGATGGATAAGGTCGCCAAGCTGCGGGATATTCCGGCCTATGTGGAGAGCGTATCCGCGAATCCCCGCGTGAAGAAGATCCACATGGATGATTTAAACATGGCCCAGGGGGAGGCGACGGTGGAAGTCCAGCTGGACGATCATCTCTTCTACGACATTTTGACGGAGATGACAGGATTGCCGATTCAGAGTGAACGGCAGCTCATCTCTACGATTTCATCCCTGGCGGAGGCGAAGAAGGAGTACGAGAAAGTGGATTATGCCTTTAAGGAGGCTATGAATCGCGGATACGGCATTGTGAATCCCTTGATGGATGCCTTGACCTTAGATGATCCAATGATCGTCAGACAGGGAAGCAAATATGGGGTTAAAATCAAGGCGAAAGCGCCATCCGTCCATCTCATCCGAACCGATGTGGAGACAGAGATCAACCCCTTTGTGGGAACCCAACAGCAGAGCGAGGATTTTGTGAATTATCTCAATCAAGAGATGAAGGAAGAGCCTAGCAAGGTGTGGGATTCGGAGATCTTTGGAAAGTCCCTCTTCGAGCTGGTCAATGAGGGACTGAACAATAAGCTCGTCAAGATGCCGGAGGATGCCCAGCTCAAATTGCAGGAGACCCTGGA
>JAHZBS010000298.1 GCA_019423265.1 Clostridiales bacterium | reverse complement strand
TGAATGGCACCTGCGCCGGCGGTACGGGCGCTTTCATCGACCAGATGGCCATGCTTTTGATGACAGATGCGCCAGGACTCAATACCCTGGCAGAGGATGCAACGGTCATATATCCCATCGCCGCCAGATGTGGTGTCTTTGCAAAAACGGATATTCAGCCGCTCTTAAATGAGGGGGCGCCCAAGTCGGATGTTGCGGCGTCGATCTTTCAGGCGGTGGTCAACCAGACCATCGCAGGGCTGGCATGTGGGAAGCCAATCCGCGGAAATATTGCATTTCTTGGCGGTCCTCTGTTTTTTTTGCCGCAGCTGCGCAAACGGTTTATTGAGACCCTTCACTTGACGGAGGAGCAGGTGATCGTTCCTGAAAACTCTCAACTGTTCGTCGCCATGGGCGCTGCCTTTGCATCCTGCAACGGACCGCTCTTTGCCTTTGACGATATTCAGAGGGCGGCCAATTCTATGCTGGATGCCATCGATCAGGAGGTCTCCCGCCTAGAACCTCTTTTTGACAATGAGGAACAGTATGAGGCTTTCGTGCAGCGCCACGACCGCGATCAGGTGAAAAGGCAGCCCCTTGAGACCTACGAGGGTCCTGTATATCTGGGGATCGATGCCGGTTCTACCACGACCAAGGCTGTGCTGATGGGAAGAGACCGCCAGGTTCTGTATACCCATTATGGCAGCAACGAGGGGAGCCCCGTGGACAAGGTAAAAGAAATTTTGGAGGAAGTGTATGAGATACTCCCGGAGAAGGCGTATATCGCTGGTTCAGCTTCCACCGGCTACGGTGAGAAATTGATTCAGGCCGCTTTTAACGTTGACGAGGGGGAGATCGAGACCATGGCCCACTATAAGGCGGCGGAGTACTTTCTCCCAGGGGTGGAATTCATTCTGGACATTGGCGGCCAGGACATGAAATGCATTCGGATCCAGGACGGCGTGATCGCGGATATCCTGTTGAATGAAGCCTGCTCTTCAGGCTGCGGCTCCTTCCTGGAGAATTTTGCCCAATCGCTCAATATGAAGATTGAGGAGTTTGCCGCTTCTGCGCTGCAATCCCAGTATCCTGTGGATTTAGGGTCCCGGTGTACGGTCTTCATGAATTCCCGAGTCAAGCAGGCGCAGAAGGAAGGCGCCAGCGTGGGCGATATCTCGGCAGGCCTCTCCTATTCCGTTATCAAAAACGCGCTACAGAAAGTTATCAAGATTCGGGATTTTGACGAGATGGGACAGAAGATCATTGTGCAGGGGGGAACTTTCTTTAACGATGCGGTATTGCGGGCCTTCGAGAAGATCACAGGCCGTGACGTGGTGCGTCCCGATATCGCGGGCATGATGGGGGCCTACGGCGCCGCCCTCATCGCCCAGGAGAGAGTTCCGGCGGAACAGAAAAGGAGTCGCTTGATTTCCAGAGACGAGCTCTCTGCCTTTCGCACCGAGACGGAGCAGACCCGCTGCGGAAAGTGTTCCAACAACTGTCTGCTCACCATCAACCATTTTGGGGATCGCAAGTTTATATCCGGAAATCGATGTGAGCGTGGAGCGGGGGAGGATGTGAAGCAAAGACAGGAGATTCCCAACCTCTACGAATTTAAGTATAAGCGGCTCTTTTCCTCTTATAAGCCCCTGCCGTTGGATCAAGCTCCCAGAGGGGAAGTGGGGATCCCGCGGGTTCTCAATTTGTATGAGAACTATCCCTTCTGGTTTACTTTTTTTACGAAGCTGGGATTTGCAGTCAAGCTCTCACCGCGCTCGACAAAGAAGATTTTTGAGGAGGGGATGGAGACCATCCCATCTGAGTCCGTCTGCTATCCGGCGAAGCTTGTCCACGGCCATGTCATGCATTTACTGCGCCAGGGGGTAAAATTCATCTTCTATCCCTGTGTACCGTACGAGGAAAAGGAACAGAAAAAGGCCGATAACCATTATAACTGTCCCATTGTCACCTCGTACCCTGAGACGATCAAACAAAATGTGGAGGAACTTCAGGAGCAGGACATCGTCTTCATGAATCCTTTTCTCAATTTGGATAGCCCGGAGAGCGTTAAAGAAGAATTGTGGACCTATCTGGCCACCCGCTTTTCTATGGATCGGGAGGAGATCAACAGCGCGGTGGATGCGGCATACGCGGAGCACGAGCAGTATCGCGCGGATGTCCGGAGGAAAGGGGAAGAGGCGCTTCGCTATATAGAGGCGCATCATATGAAAGGGGTGGTTCTGGCCGGACGCCCCTATCACGTGGACCCGGAAATCAACCATGGGCTGGAAAAGATCCTGTTAGATCTGGGCATGGCAGTTCTGTCGGAGGACAGCGTTGCACACCTGAATCATTTGAACCGGCCAATCCGAGTGCTGGACCAGTGGAGCTACCACTCTAGGCTCTATGACGCCGCTGATTTTGTGGGGACGCGGTCGGACCTGGAGCTGGTCCACCTGGTTTCCTTTGGATGCGGCGTGGATGCTGTGACTTCGGAGCAAGTGCAGGAGATTTTAAAAGCCCACGGAAAGACCTATATGCTCATCAAAATTGACGAGGGAACGAATCTGGGAGCGGTGCGGATACGTCTGCGGTCCCTGAAAGCCTCGATCTTAGAGCGGGACAACAAGGGCGGTATACCGGAAGAACAGCGCTGCCGCGCCTACGAATTTGAAAAGGTGCTCTTTACCAAAGAGATGAAGAAGGAGTATACGATCTTAGCGCCGCAGATGTCTCCAATCCATTTTCGCCTGCTACAGCCAGCCTTTGCAAAGGCCGGATATAATATCGAAATTCTGCCGTCTGTTGACCATCAAGCGGTGGAGGAAGGGCTGAAGTACGTAAACAACGACGCATGCTACCCCTCGATTCTGGTGGTGGGGCAGATGATGAACGCCCTGAAAAGTCAGAAATATGATCTGAATAAGGTTGCGCTGATTGTGACCCAGACCGGCGGCGGGTGCCGTGCGTCGAACTATATCAGTTTCCTGCGAAAGGCTCTGCGGGACGCGGGAATGTCCCAGATTCCGGTCCTATCCCTCAGCGCCGGGGGACTGGAAAAACATCCGGGCTTTTCCATTACCCCCGGACTGATCAATCGGGCTATGATGAGCGTTGTCTATGGG
>JAHZBS010000297.1 GCA_019423265.1 Clostridiales bacterium | reverse complement strand
CACCGGACGGCAGGCTCTCCAGCTCAAAATGGGTGTAGGCGGATTCGCTCTCCTTAGTACAGGGGCCTACGTGGCCCGCATTATAAAAAATAGTGCACGTCTTACTGTAGCTGCGGACCAACTGTGTCATTCGATGCTTAAAACGGTCGATGACCATTTTGGCGAAGGCCCTGACGGCCATCTCGTCGGAGGCGTCAACCCCCCGCTCCTTCATCTCTGCCCGGCAGGCGGCGCACCAGCACGGCCGGATGCCCACGATGTCAAAGAATACACCGTCCAGCTCATCTCCCAGCATTTCCACGATCTCAGCAGTCTGGTCCGCCAAAAAATCATAGTATCCGGTATTGACGCAGAGGGACTGATAAAAACCTGGCTCTGTAAATGGACCGCCCTCGTGGGAGCCATCCTGCTTGCGGATCAGCCATTCCGGCCTCGTGGTGGCGCTGTGGTAATCCCACTGGACTGTTATGTAAACTGGCGCTTTGATGCCAACGGAGTGAAGCGCTCGCACCTGTTCCAACAATAAGTTCCGATTGGCCAAATGCGGGTGCATCAGCTCCGGAAACTTCTCGGAGGGATAGTACAGCCATCCGTGATGCCCTCTGGCAAAAACTGTCATAGAACTGATCGAAGCGTCCTTCGCTGTTTTCGCAAAAGCCTGAGGATCGAAATCGGCTCCAATGCCGGAAATATTCTCAGATGTGTGAAAATCCAGATGGATTTGACGGGAAGATAACTGAATCATGATCATACCTTCTTTCCTTTTCATATTGAGATTGCTTATCCCATTATAGTATGGTAGAATAAAAACATCCATATGAATATTTGATGAAAAGATGTGTAAAAATGACTTCTGACTTGATATCCATTAAAATTTTGCGATCGATTCTCTACCAGGATAACGCTCGCTGGAACCATCCCGTCAATTATTACCCATACAATTCCATCTACTTCATCCGGGGTGGAGACGGCCATATCCGCGTAGGAGACACGCAGTGGGATCTTCTCCCCGGCTACGCTTACCTGATCCCGGCCAACACTATGTTTAGCTGCTGGTGTGATCGATTCATCGACAAGCTCTATGTGGATGTGAATGTGGAAATTTTACCTGGCTATGACGTATTCTCCCCCTTGGATACGCCGCGACAGATTGAGCTCGGTCTTCCCGAGATCGAAGCCATCCTATCCGCCAACGATTCGTCCAGCCTCAAATCCATGCTCTATCTGAAAGGCAGCGTGACAACAGCCATCTCTCTGTTTTTGGACGAAGGCCATATGGTGCCAGACCGGGAAATGCTGCAATTTCAGGATCTTCTCCTCACCATCGAAAAGAATCTGTCGGCCAAACTGACTGTGGCGGAAATTGCCAGGATTCATAACTATAATCCGACCGTTCTATCCCGCCGTTTCAAACGGGTCTTCTCTTGCAGCTTAAAACAATATATTGAAAGGCTTCTTCTTGACCGAATCAAGCAGGAGCTTTTGGTTACCGACAAATCCATTAAGGAAATCGCCGCCCAATATCAATTTTGCGATCCCTACTATCTCTCCAATTTTTTTAAAAAGTATGTAACCTACTCTCCCAAACAATATCGAAAGGTAAGCCGGCCGATGGGCTCCTAGGCTCCTGCTCTCCACAAGTTGCAGAGACGCAGGGAGACATGAAATAGACGCAAGGTTGGCGGACAATATGCAGAAATGGAAAGGGGTATGTCGATGAATGCACAAAGCTGTCACTATGATGTGTTAGTTGTAGGCGCCGGCCCTTCCGGGGTGGCGGCTGCGATTTCAGCCGCCAGAAACGGGGCGAATACGCTGTTGGTTGAGAAAGATGGGTTCCTGGGTGGCATGAGCACAGCCGGGCTATTAAACATTTGGTGTGGCCACGCCACCTCCGGCCTCTACACAGAAATCCGCGAAAAAACCACGATCCGGCGCGGTAGCCGCCATGTCTATGATCCTGAACTGCTGAAGCTGCTGTATCAGAGGTTATTGACTGACAGCGGCGCCAGCCTTTTGCTGCACAGCCCGCTGCTTGACTGTACTGTGGATGCCCATGGCATTTCGTCCATCACAGTTTTAGGGAAGACATCCTCCATCCCGCTGACAGCTGATGTGTATATCGATGCCACCGGAGACGGCGATTTAGCGTATCATGCGCAGGTCCCGTTCCAGCTGGGGCGGGAGTCCGATGGACGGATGCAGCCCGTATCCCTGGAATTCTCCGTGGGCGGGGTAGATGAGACGAAAGCCGTGTATCCCACTTTTGGCACTCACCCTGATTTGGAAGCTCTCATGGAGAAGGAGGTGGCAGAGGGCCGCATTCCCGCCCCCGCAGGCCATGTGATCTTGATTGAAGGGTATCACCCGGGCACGGCTTGGGTCAATATGACCAACTGCATTCGGACAGATGGCACCAACGCCTGGGAGATGACAGAGGCGGAAATCCTGACTCGCCGCCAGATCGAGGGGATTTTGTCTTTCCTTCAACGCCATGTCCCCGGATACGAAAACTGTTTTCTCCTGCAAACCGCCGTCTATGCCGGGGTACGAGAAACCCGGCATTTTGAGGGGCGATACCGGCTGACGGAACACGACATCGCATCCAACACCATCTTTGAAGACTGGGTTGTCGCCGACGCTGTCGCCGGCTTCGGCAACCATAGCTTAGTGGGGAGTGGGCCGGATGCCAACAATCTTCCATATAACGGAAAACCCTATACCATCCCTTACCGCTGCCTTTTGCCGAAGGATGTGCAGAATCTGCTTTTATGTGGGCGTTGCATCAGCGGAACCCATATGGCTCATGCCAGCTATCGCCTTATGCCCATCTGTATGGCCATGGGACAGGCAGCCGTTGCAGCTGCCGCTCTCTGTACACAGAATCGCTGGTCCCCCTGTGCACTGCCGGTGGGACAGCTGCAAGAGCTGCTCCTTCAACAGGGATACCCCAGACCGTCACACGCGGTCTAGGTCTCCATGTAGAACTCTGGAATCCATGTCCCCTTCTCTGACCGGCCATCGCCCTCGAAACCCTTATAGACTCTCAAGCAAGCTATCCACATCGGTAATCTCAGCGCCATACACCTCTTTTAAGTATTTGAGGCCG
Source organism: Clostridiales bacterium (assembly GCA_019423265.1). The sequence continues at coordinate 3 of JAHZBS010000297.1, read as the reverse complement.
TAT
>JAHZBS010000296.1 GCA_019423265.1 Clostridiales bacterium | reverse complement strand
TATCCACATCGTGATTGCTTTCGACCACAGCGAGGTCACAGTCCATCAGCCTGTGTTTCATATCCGGCGTCACCATTCCCGTATCCGTCATCACCGCTATTTTTCGGCCGCCGCTCTCAAAACAGTATCCCACGGGCTCATTGGCGTCATGGTAAATGGAAAACGCTTCGATGCGCATATCGCCCAGCCGGTATCCCTTGCCGGCCCGGATGGTCACAGCCAGCTCGCCGGATACCGGTCCGAGCCCCCGCTCCATCCCTTTCCACGTTCCAGCGGTGGCGAGAATGGGAACTTTATAGCGTCTTGCCCAGACTCCGATTCCTCGCACGTGATCCGAATGCTCGTGGGTCACAAAAATCCCATTGATTGAGGCGGGATCGATGCCAACGCTCCTCAACCCGTCCTCAATCTGCCTCGCGCTAAGCCCAAGATCCACCAGGACTCGATATTCCCCGCTCTCGATGTAGTGACAATTCCCGTTGCTGCCACTGGCAACCGAACAATATCGCATACGCTAACACTCCTGCCTCTTCCAAAATTCTTCTACGACCGGTCCTATAGACCGCGGCGTAACCCGATAGCAAGGAAACCAATCCTTTGGAAATAAATCTCGATACCGGCTCTGCCCAAAGCGCTCGTCCATGAGCAAAATCACTCCCTGATCCTCCTCGGTCCGTATCACTCGCCCCGCCGCCTGAAAAATCTTGTTGATTCCCGGGTACATATAGGCATACTGAAAGCCCAGCCCGCTGCGCTCCTGTATATAATCCTGAATCAGGTTCCGTTCCAGCCCTAATTGGGGAAGTCCCACACTGACGACGGCAACGCCGATCAGCCCGTCCCCCTTCAAATCGATCCCCTCAGAAAAGACGCCGCCCAGCACACAGAAGCCCAGCACCGCGCCCTCTCCCGGGGCAAAGTGGGAGAGAAACGCCTCCCTGTCCTCTTCGGTCATGGCGCTCTCCTGGCGCACGGTTGGCACATGGGGGTAGGCGTCGGTGAAAAAATCATAGATCAAGTTCAAGTATTGAAACGATGGAAAGAACACCATATAATGACCTTCCCGCGCCGTACAAAATTGATAGAGCATGGAGGCCACCGCGCTCCGAGTCCGCTCTCTCGCATCATAGGTGGCCCGAATGCCGTCTGCGATCATCACAAGCTTTTTCTCTGGGTTGAAGGGGGATTCCAGGGCGATTGCCCTGTCCCGCTCCTGTCCTCCCAGCAGATCTTTGTAATACTCGATGGGCGTGAACGTGGCGGAAAAAAACACGACGCTCCGGACACCGGCGTACACTTCCTGCAGCTGCCTCGCCGGATGGATGCAAAATAATTTCAAGATTACATCATGGCTTGTCCGCTGCCCATAACAGAGATACCCCTCCCCATAGGCGTCCCAGACGCGCAGAAAAAACAGGGCGTTAAAATATAGCTCCATGGTCTCCCGGCCAGCGGCGGCGCCCCTTTCTAGCAGATACTCCTCACAGGTCTGGGTAAAAAGAATACAATCAGAGTACAGCTTTTCATCGGGCTCCTCCTCGATCCCATAGTCCGCCCCGTCAAACCGCTTTTGCAGTGCCAGAAAATCCTGATTGATCCGCGTTAGGCTCCTTTTCAAGCTTTGAAATTGATCCTGCCCGCTGTCTGCCTTTAGCTTCTTATGAAACTCCATAAAGGACCGCTTTGAAATCTGGGCGCTGAACATATCCCGCGCCCGGTCCACCAGATTATGCGCCTCATCCACAAGCAGAACATAGTCCCTTTTCTCCTCCTGAAAGAATCTCTTCAGGGAAGCCGTGGGATCGAAGGCGTAGTTATAGTCGCAGATGATCACATCCGCCCAGAGAGACAAGTCCAAGGAAAACTCAAAGGGACAGACTTGATACGCTTCGCTCCATCTCAAAATCGATTCCTTTGAAAAGCTGTCTTCGGCCTCCAAAGCCGCATAGAGGGCCTCGTTGATCCGGTCAAAATGCCCCTTTGCGCGAGGGCAGAAGTCCGGATGGCAAAGCCGCTCTTCCATAGGGCAGAGCTTATCTTTGGCCGTCAGGGAGATGGACTTCACCTTCAATCCCCCCGCCCGCAAAATCTCCAGCGCATTGCGGGCCGCTTGTCCCGTGACATTCTTCGCGGTCAGATAAAAAATCCGCTCCACCTTTCCCCGCTCAAATGCCTTAATCGCGGGGAACAAAGCGCTCATGGTTTTCCCGATTCCAGTGGGGGCCTGCAAAAATAATCGCTCTCCCTCCGCAATCGCCTTGAAGATATAGGCCGCCATCGTGCGCTGTCCCGGCCGGAAGTCGGAAAAAGGGAAGGATATCTGAGCCGCGCTATCATTGCGCCCCCGTTCCCACCGCTCTCTCCAGATAAGCCAGATTCCATACTGCTTGAGGGCGTCCTGGAAAAAAACTTCTAACTCGGAAAAGGAGAAGTCATCATCAAAATTTCGCACCTGCTCCGTTTCCACATGGCAGTAGACAAGCCGCACCCGCATCCGCTCCAAGGAATGCTGCTGCGCGTACATATAGGCATAGCACTTAGCCTGCGCCAGATGTGTCGGGTTCACCGCCAGCCGTTCCAGAGAGAGATAGGTGGACTTGATCTCGTCCACAGTCCAGACCCCTTCCTCCTGAAAGATTCCATCGGCCCGTCCCTCCACGACCATATCCACCTCCGGCGTCAGCTCCATCCGGTAGCGCAGAAACACTTCCTTCTCATATCCATCCGGCGCTTTCTTCTGGAGCTTCTGATGAATCCTTGTTCCTTCCTGCGCCCGCTGGGTTCCGGAAAAGCCTCCGGCAATATCGCCACTGCGGAATAAAAACTCCACCATCTGGCGCACAGGGATCCGCAATTCTTTTTTATCCCCCATCGGCTTTCCTCCTTCCCAAATTCCCTACAGGATAAAAAGTTCGCCTGACGGCGAACTTTTTATTACAACAAATAATACGGCAATTCCTCTTTTTTGCGGCGCGCTGGCGGATTTACCTCTTTGGGCGCTGCCTTTTCTGCCACTTTTTTCTTTGCTGTAGAGGCACTCGCCGCATTCCTGGTGGACGGCGCTTTCTTCGCGGTGGTCTTTTTAGCCGCCGCTTTCGGCTTGGCTTCGCCCTCCTCTTTCTTAGGGCGTCCTC
>JAHZBS010000295.1 GCA_019423265.1 Clostridiales bacterium | reverse complement strand
CATTTCCATTTGTCGCGGCCGCGACATTGCATCGCCGCCTTTGGGATATCCCCTGCGCCCTTTTCCCCGCGTCTCATAGCCCCCGACCCCTTTTTCTCCGGAAAAAGTAAGCCGCAGCAGGTCCTTGACGCGAACAATCTGATCAATGGGCGTCGTGGCGATCTTCTGTGATATAATCACCGGGTCCATGGCATGAATCAAGGTGCGGCCAGGGCTGGATGCAAAATTGGCACCCGCCTCCAAAATCTTTTCATAGAAGCTCTGACAGGCTCCGGCAAAAATAACAAGCTGGTCCATGTCCGGCTCATACTCCCGGGCCCGGCGGACTGCCTCGATAAAGTATCGAGAGCTCCGATAATTTTCAAGTTTCATAATGTCCTTGCCTCTCAAAATCGAATCATGTCCGGTTAGGATTAGCATTTCTGGGCGATATTTCAAAAGCAGACGCAATACCTCCATCGGCTGACGGCTCTCCTCAATGACAGCCCCTGTCGCGTTCATCCCTAAGCTCTGATAATACTGTAGGCATAATCGGAGATACTCTTCATCCCCGTCTAAATGCAGCACGCGGATAGGATGAATCATCTCCGCCTCCTCCATGCCGCTGGCATTTGTCAACCCCTGGAGCGCCGCATCCTCGCTGAGATCTTTCATCTTTTTTTCAATCTCCTTTAAATTCTCCCGGCGGCTTCGGTAGATGGTTAACTCGTCCACAAGGATCAAATCCTCCTGCGGCGCATCCGCCAATACCCGGTAGTTGACTCCCCGGAGGCTAATCTTTCCAAAACGGTCCGCCTCAACAACCCGAAATAATAAATCGCCGCCATATGAACGGCGGCAAACCAGATCTCCTGCTTTCACCATAAAAAGCCCCTCCTATGCTCACTGGATCCCATATCCGCCTCGGCGGACAAAGTGGGATATGAATATCCTCACAGTATCCTATGCATAGAAGGGGGCAAGCGTTCCGCTTACTTGATAGTCTTTGTCACATCGTCCTGGAGCCGCTTTACGGCAGCCTCCGCACCGGCCTGACTTTCACCTTTGACGCCGAAATAAAATTTGATCTTCGGCTCTGTCCCGGAGGGACGGGCGCAGAACCAGCTGTTGTTTTCCAGCGTGAAGCGAAGGACGTTGGACGGCGGAAGGCCATCGAGCCCATCCGCATAATCCTTGCACTCCAGAACCTTGAGACCGCCGTAGGATGCCTGTGGGTGCTTGCGCAGTTCATCCATGAGTGAATTCATTTTGGCAATGCCCTCGATCCCCTCAAAGGTAAAGGATACCAGCGTCTCCCTATAATATCCATATGTCTCATACAGCTCATGCAGAGCGTCCAGCAGAGTCTGATTCTTGGCTTTGTAGACCGCTGCCATCTCACAGATGAGGAGGGATGCGCTCACCGCGTCCTTATCCCTGGCATAGGTTCCGCTGAGATATCCAAAGCTCTCCTCAAACCCAAAGAGGTAGGTTCCCCTGCCAGCCTTCTCTGCCTCCAGAATCTGCTGTCCAATATATTTGAACCCAGTTAGCACCTCTTTTAATTCCACGCCGTATGCGTCCGTCAGCGCGCGGATCATCTCCGTGGTCACGATGGTTTTCACAAGAAATCCATCCGCAGGCAGATGTCCCGTCTTCTTCCTCGCCTCCAGAATATAGGAGGATAAAAGCACTCCCGTCATGTTGCCAGTAAAATGCTGATACCCCGTATCCGTCTTGACCATGATGCCCACCCGGTCCGCGTCGGGGTCCGTCGCAATCAGGATGTCAGCGCCGACCTGCTCCCCGAGAGCGATGGCCGGCCCGAAAGCCCGAACATCCTCCGGATTGGGATAGGGTACCGTGGGAAAATCGCCATCGGGCTCTTCCTGCTCCGGCACCACATGCACATTGGTAAAACCGCACTCCGCCAGGGCCCGGCGAACCAGCCGATTGCCGGTTCCGTGAAGAGGGGTGTACACAACGGTCAGGTCGGCGGCATGGGCGCGCACCATCTCCGGGTCCAGCAGCTGACTCTTGACAACGTCAATATATTGTCCATCCAGCTCCTCACCGATGGAGACAAACAGCCCTGCCTCCTCCGCTTCCCTTCGCGGCATTACACGGACGCCGTCAAACAGATCGACTTTCTCCACCTCCTGGATGATCTCCTCATCCATGGGAGGCGGCACCTGGCATCCATCCTCCCAGTAGGCCTTGTACCCATTGTATTTCGAAGGATTGTGGCTGGCGGTAATGACAATTCCACCTTTGCAGCCCAGGGTTCGGACTGCAAAGGAAAGCTCTGGCGTCGGCCGGAGAGACTCAAACACGTACGCCTTAATGCCGTTCCCATTGAATACGGCGGCCGTCTCCAGCGCAAAAACATCCGACTGATGGCGGGAATCATATGCGATGGCAACGCCCTTCTCCTTGGCCTGCGGATCCTTCATCAACAAATAGTTGGCTAACCCCTGGGTTGCTCTCCGGACGGTATAGACATTCATGCGGTTCGTTCCGGCGTCCAAAATACCGCGGAGTCCCCCTGTCCCGAACTCCAAATCCTTATAAAATCGATCCTCGATCTCCTTCTCATCCTCTGCGATGGCCCGACGCTCCGCCTTTGTCGCCTCATCCACCGCATCGCTCGCCAGCCATCTCTCATACCTGGATCTATAGTCTGTCATCATTGCCTCCATTCTGCCGCTTCCGCGACAAGTTCATTCACCTGTGATCTTTTATGAAACTCTATCAATGGCCATCCCTGGAATCTTGGGAAGTCGAAGTATCGGAGCTTGTGTCCTGGCCCCGACTGGAATTATTCTCATTGGAGCTAGTTTGACTGTCCTCACTGGACTCTGTGGAGGACTCAGGGGGTTCCGGTTCCGGATCGTTCTTTTCAAAATTGGAAAAATACAGCACCTGCTCCGCCTTGCCCGCCGTAATCTGGATGGTCATCGTCACATCCTTATAGCCTGTGTTGGAAACTGTAATTTCATGCGTTCCCGGCCCTAGCATGACTTCGCACGGCGCACTATCGTACAGATCCCCGTTGATATACACAATGGAGTTTGCCATGGAGGACTCGATGGAAACCTTCGTCTTCGAGGCGTTCAGGCTCAGGGCCGCCGTCACATACGGCTGTCCGACGGTAATCGTCTGCTCAAG
>JAHZBS010000294.1 GCA_019423265.1 Clostridiales bacterium | reverse complement strand
AGGATCAGCGCCACCGCTGTGATGATCCCCGCAAAAAAGAGAAAAATATAGCTGCCAATTCCACCCGCTGTGGCCAGATTTACGATGGTCACCGGTTGGAGCGTCATCAAAAATACAATCAGAAAACCAAGGGGCAAAAAGAGCAGATCCCACGACTTTCCCTGCTGACTTTTTGCCTTTTTCAGCAGAACGGGAATACTTCCCAGCACGATCCCGAGAAATAAGTAGATCATCGGATCATGAAATACGTCCAGACTCCAGGAGATCAGCTTGCTGAACAAAAGTAGACCTGTAGCGCCGCCACATCCGAGAATTAACAGAAAGAGCAAATTCTCTTTCCAACTCTTAAAAAAGGAGCTGATGGAGTGGATTAAGCGGTCATACACGCCTAGAATAATCGCCATCGTTCCGCCGCTGACACCGGGAACTAAGGTGGCGATTCCGACTCCGATTCCTTTCAAAAATAAAATGAGTGCCTTCATCGCATTCTCCTTTCTGTCATGAAGTTTCCCAACATTCGATGATTATATCACAGTTTCTGGAAAAAGTCGAAACTTTTTTCTCGAGATATTTCTTCATTTTTCGCACTCTGCGGCTCCGCCATGGCCTTTCGGTATTGCGCCGGCGAGACGCCCGTGTATCGCTTGAAAGTGCTGGAGAAATAGGAGGCGCTCTCAAAACCGGTTCGCTCTCCGATCTCCAGTATGGAACACGCCGTATCCTGCAATAGCATCTGTGCGTGCTGTATCCGAACATGATTTCGGTATTCGATGGGGGTTCTGCCGGTCAGTGTCTTAAAATTCTTGATAAACCGATATTTGCTTAGGCCTACGATATTCGCGTACTCCTCAACGGGACGGCTAGACTGGTAGTCATTATTTAGAAGCGTCAAAACCTGCGTCCAGCTTTCCTCATTCTCCCAGGATGTATGGCGTCCCCGCCGAAACAGACGCGCGGCACAGGTCAGCAGCTCCATGAGATATCCGGCGCAGATTTTGAAATAATAGGGTTTCTTGAGCTGTAGCTCCCGGAGGATGGACTCCCACAGTTCGACGACCTGTGCATTTTTCCCGATGTAAAAAAGTCCGCTCTCCTGAAATCCCAGATCCTGCATGTACTGACCAGCTTCCCGGCCGGTGAAATGAAGCCAGTAGACTTCGGGCCGGCTGAGAGGATCGTGAAAATATTGCTGCGGATCGCCCAACTTATAATAGACAAGGGTTCCCTCCTTTGCGATCTGTTCCTGTTCCCCTATCCAGACTTGGACGCTGCCGCCGGCCACATACAGAAAATGGTAGTCCTCCCGTCCTCTGGGCCGCCGTGTCACGAAATTGTGATCGGAATCTTCCAAAAAGGAATACCCGCAGCTGACAACATACAGCGCCCGATCAAACTCTGTGCTGTCAGGATAATGCGAGTGCCCGCTTCTCTTCTTTATCATAAACTCCTCCTCCGGTGCTCTGTTCGCTTCCGCACATAGTATACCACAGTTTCTCCATATCGACAATATAATGAAAAGATGCGACAACTTTCTTTATTTACTTATCGGGAACTACCCGCTATAATAGGGTAGTCATCGATAAACATACCGTGACTATATTTAAAGGAGGTTTTACCGTGAAGATTAGTATGTGGTCATCTTTCTACCGCGAACTATCCCCGAAGGAGATGGTCCTTCGAATCCAGAAGAATGGCTGGTCATATTCCGAATTATCGGACGAACACGGCGCCATGCTTTTAAAGATGGGCGATCCCAAAACCATGGGGCAAGAATTTAAAGCCTTTGCCGATTCCCATCACGTCCAATTTCCTCAGGGGCATCTCTGGCTTACCTGCCATCTCTGCGATCCTGACGAGGATACGGTGCTGCGCACTCTGGAATCCTGGCTGGATCTCTTCTATGCCGCCGGCGTCCGCCGTGCAGTCCTGCACTGCGATAGTGACTCCTTCCCTGAAGGCACGTCCAAACAGATCATGCTCGAATCGAATATCGACAGGGTCCGAAAGTTGACGAAGTATCTCAGCGGAACGGACATGATCCTCTGCCTGGAAAATCTTTTAGAGATAACGGATTCCGTCGACGAGCTGCTTCAGATCATCCATGCCGTCGGCGGTCCCAACGTGGGAATCTGTCTGGACACAGGCCACCTCAACATCGCAGGCCATGACCAGGTTGACTTTATCCACAGAGCCTCGCCTTATCTAAAGGCGCTGCACATCGCGGATAATGAAGGTGTCACCGACCAGCATCTGATGCCCTTTGGCCGTGGCAAGGTGGATCTCATCTCGGTTCTCAAGGCACTGGTCCAGATCCAATACGATGGCCTGTACAATTTCGAGATTCCCGGTGAGTGTGGATGCCCTCTCCCCATTCGTGATCTGAAGATGCACTATCTGCAGGCGGTCATGAAGGAGATGGAGGCGACGGTGGATGGCCTATAAATTCGATACCCATGTACACACGGCGGAGACCAGCCCCTGCGGCAACCTGACAGCCGCCGATACGATTGCGCTATATAAAAAGGCCGGGTACAGCGGACTGTGCATTACAGACCACTACTACCAGGGCTACTTTGAATCCCTGGAGGCCCACAGCTGGACAGAACGGATGGATCAGTATCTGATCGGGTATCGCTGTGCGAGGCAAGCCGGTGAGATGGCAGGGATGACGGTGCTTCTCGGCGCGGAGCTGCGGCTGGAGGGCAGCAACAACGATTATCTGTTGTTCGGCGTAACAGAGCAATTTTTATATGACTTTCCGGAGCTCTACCGCTATGACATGCCCTGCCTCCGCCCACTGCTCCGGGAACATCACATTCAAATCTATCAGGCGCACCCATACCGGCCCAATTTAACCCGGCAGGACCCCCAGTATCTGGACGGAGTTGAGGTCGCCAACGGGAATCCGCGCCACAATTCTCACAATGATCTGGCATTGGCCTTTGCCGCGGAACACCATCTTCGGATGTCGGGCGGTTCGGATTGCCATGAAGTTGAAGATGTGGGCAACAGCGGCATTTTAACAGAGAAGCCCATCACCTCACAGGAAGAATTGCTTCTGGCGCTGCAAAATCAATCCTTCGAGATTATACAGCCGCCCTTTGACGTAATCGGGTAGGAGGCCATCCATTGGTTGAGTGACCGTCCTCCCACACCACCGTGC
>JAHZBS010000293.1:788-3166 GCA_019423265.1 Clostridiales bacterium | reverse complement strand
CCGCTCGGAACACAGAATGAAGTACCTGTAACAGCGTATATTCGGTTGTCAAGGAGCAGGCGAGGGGCGTGGCAGTTATGACAGTATTTCAGTTAGGGCGGGCCGGAGAGCATGCTGCACGGCCACACCCGTCAGGCTTGTCCTACCGAATATGTCCCTCTATTAAGTAGTACATTTTTCGGGTAAAACGACGTGGCCTTTTATAATTTTTTTTCAAAATATTTTTCCAGACTCCTAAGGCCACGACGAATACTGTCTTTTACAGAGTTTTCAGAGCAGCCCTCCTTCCTGGCGATATCAGCTTTGCTCATACCGAGGAAAAAGTGTTCATAAATTCGATGGCGCTGTTTCTCCGACAAGGCAGACAATCCTTTGAAAATCAGTTCCGACGTCTGCTGCTGTTCTAAAATTTCCTCTGGTGTGGGCTGGTCCATCAGCGCATCCCTCTCTATGCCCTCGTGTCCTTCCAGGGAATAAAATGCTTGATAACGGTATGTACGAATCCGGTACGCTTCTTCCAGCAAAGTATACTCCCGAAGCAGCAAAGCGACTTCATCCGGCACTTCAACGATCACATCCGATGTATAAAACGGGTAATAGTCCCGCAGATTGATTTCTTTCATGGGTATTTCCTCCAATTTCAATTTGTTTGAGTGGATAAGCAAAATCGAAATCAGAGGGCGGGGAGCGGCATCCCGGACAGCCTTCTGTAACACAGGCAGCCGGAAGGCTTGTATGATCCGCAGATAAGAAAAAAGCGCGTACCTGTTTTGCTATAGGTGCGCGCCAAATGGAACAATTTGATGATTGCGGGGAGAAAAGATAAAAATATGTCGATACAAAAAGCGCCGCAGCCTTTTGAGCTGCGGCACAAAAATATATTTGATTATATCGTTGTCGTTTCCTGTGGAAATATAAGACTTTCCCAATGCACATGTTCGCCCCCATATCTGGGGGAACATAAACAGATCAGTCAATATGTGTGAATATTTCCCCCAATCTGTTTCTTTGGGGACATTATATAAGGTATAACTATCAGCTTCCTTGTACTTGTCTTTCAGAATACTCCAATATTCTCATTTTTTATTATTGACTTTTTGAGAATTAAATTTATATCCAACACCACGAACGCTGGTTACGTATTCTGGCACATCAGGGGAGATTTGAAGTTTCTGACGCAATCGGCTCATAAGATTATGGATGGCCTGCGCCGTGACATCTATATAATCCTCATCCCACACATGGTAAGCGATGGTTTCAAAAGTCAGTACCCGCCTCCGATTGATAATCAGAAGATGGAGAGCATCAAACTCTTTAGCAGTCAGATCAATTTCCTGATCGCGGATACATACCGTTCTCCCTTCCAGGCAGAAATACAAATCGCCGTCCCGGATTTCTGTTAATGTCTGTATAGAATCTGCCTGTGCAGGAGAGTTGTTGAAGACATCAGGAAGACTGCCGGAAAAAGAACAATCCTGTATATTTCTGGTAATAACATAAGAAGTCAGTTCTTTTTGCTGTTTTTCATCAAGTAAGACAAACAGCTTCTCGGCAATATCTCCACCGGACTCTGACAAGTCAAGCACTGCTAATTTCCCATGCTGTCACCACCTCTTTCGTTCTCTAAAGTCTCTTTCAATTTTTGAAACGACTCATCGCTGATAACATGCTCAATTCGACAGGCGTCTTGTTCGGCGATATTCCTATCAACTCCCATAAAAACAAGCTGCTCTGTAAAAAACAAATGGCGTTCATAGATTTTCTCGGCAATCCCCAGACCTATGGCGGTCAGATGGAGGAATCCATCATCATCCACAGTCAGAAAACCGCCGCTTTTCAAAACGCCCACCGCATGACTGACACTCGGTTTGCTAAAGCCCATGTGCCGGGCAAGGTCAATGGAGCGGACCATGCCTTGTTTCTTTTGGAGTATCAGCACAGCCTCCAGATAATCCTCCCCGGACGCATGAATCTTCATAGGACCTCCTATCCTCAAAGGTTATACCGCCCAGCCAAGGCTCTCCTGCTGGATGTAGAACAACTTGTGATACAAACCTTTTTTCTTCATCAGTTCATCATGTGTGCCGCATTCCACCAATTTTCCATTGTCGAGGACAATGATCTGGTCGGCATCCACAACGGTACGAAGCCGGTGAGCAATCATAATGACCGTCTTGCCCTCCACCAGTTTTGCAATGGCCCGCTGGATTAAAACCTCGTTCTCCGGGTCAAGGGATGCGGTTGCCTCGTCCAGAAGAATGATCTGGGCATCTTTCAGCAGCGCGCGGGCAATGGAAATCCGCTGACGCTCACCACCAGAAAGCGTGCTGCCGTTCTCTCCAAGGACAGTCTGATAACCGTCCGGCAATCGCTGGATA
>JAHZBS010000293.1:0-631 GCA_019423265.1 Clostridiales bacterium | reverse complement strand
GAATACAAAGGACATACAGCGCATCAGGTGTTCCGGTTCAATGGTGCTGACATCCATACCACCAATGGTGATCTGGCCTTTTCTTACATCCCAAAAGCGGGCGATCAGTTTGGAAATCGTACTTTTGCCGCTGCCGGAAGGCCCTACCAGGGCCGTTACGCTGCCAGCAGGAATAGAAAAAGACACATCCTTGATAACATCGTCCTGGTTATATCCGAAAGTGACATCTTTCAGTTCAATGTCATACTTGGATACATCCTTATCCTCGCCCTCCATAGCGGGCGTGGTCAGCAGGGTACGCATACGGTTGGTGACAGTCTCCAAATGAAACAGAGAAGTCAACTGTGAGAGAATGGCAAGGATCGGGCCGTAAATCTGTGTGGAGAACATGAGCAGCACCAACAGGGGGAGCAGTTCAATTTTGCTGCCGGTTATCAGCACCGTTCCAATGAAAATGGTGATGCCAAGTCCTGCTTGCAGGATCAGGCTGGCTCCCTGAACCAGAATACCGGAGGCCAGTTCCACTTTAATGGCGATTTTTTTCATGGCCTGGAGTGCTTTATTAAGCGCATCAAAACGGGAACCGCCAAGACCACAGGATTTGATGATTTTGATACCTTCCAGGTATTCC
>JAHZBS010000292.1:1523-3180 GCA_019423265.1 Clostridiales bacterium | reverse complement strand
GCCTGTACGCCTCCCACCGGGAGAACATCCCCCCAGATGGAGATCTCCCCTGTCATAGCCACATTCGCAGGTATGGGGCAGGATAAAAAGGCGGAATACAGGGCGCACAACAGCGCGGTGCCGGCGGAGGGACCGTCAACCGGCATCCCGCCGGGAATGTTGACGTGGATGTCATATTGGTGGTATTCAATGGCATATTTGGCCTTCAACAAGGTCAGCGCGTTGTGAACAGACGCTTTGGCTGTGCTGGTCCTGCGAAGTTTTTGCTGCCCTCGCTCCAGTTCCTCTTCCTCCACCAACCCCGTGATAATCAGAGCGCCTTCTCTTCCGGGATGCAGTGCCTCCAAGCGGACCTCCATCTCCATCAGGTGGCCCTGCCCGCCGCCCGTCACACCGATCCCGTACACACATCCGATGGACGGTTCTTTCTTGCAGGGCATTCCGGCTTCCCTGGGAACATACTGGCCAAATTCTAGTACCCACTCCACATCGCTCTTGTCAATGTGAGTCCGCCTTTCCAACAGGGCAGAACTGCCCGCCGTCTGTAAAATGTTGACTGCGTCCCGCCCATTGTCACAGTAGGACGCGATCAGGGCTGGGATTCCCTCTTCCAGGGTGAATCCGCCTTTTTCCGCCGCCCCAACCACAATGGATCGGATCTCGTCCGGCCGCAGGCCGCGAAAGTAGATTTCCGTACATCGGGAGCGGATGGCCGGCGGTATATCCTCGGGCCCCCTCGTGGTGGCGCCGATCAGACGAAAATCTGCCGGAAGTCCTTTCTGGAAAATCTCATGGATATAGGAGGGAATGTTTGAATTCTCAGAGGAATAATAGGAACTCTCCAGCATGACCTTGCGATCTTCCAATACTTTTAAAAGCTTATTCATCTGAATGGGATGCAGCTCCCCGATTTCATCCAAAAATAAGACTCCCCCGTGAGCTTTTGTCACGGCTCCCTCCTTGGGTTGGGGGATCCCAGCTGCCCCGTAGGCTCCGGCTCCCTGATAAATCGGATCGTGGACCGTCCCGATAAGAGGATCCGCGATGCCCCTGTCGTCAAAGCGCATCGTCGTCGCATCCATCTCCACAAAACAGGAGGTCTCCTGGAATGGTGACATGGCGCTCTTCTTCGCTTCCTCCAGAATGACGCGGGCGGCGGCTGTCTTGCCGACTCCCGGGGGGCCGTAGATGAGGACATGTTGAGGGTTTGGACCGCACAGAGCGGCTCTCAACGCCTTGATGCCCTCCTCCTGCCCCACAATATCCTTCAGCGTTTGAGGTCTCGTCTTTTCGGCCAAAGGTTCCGTCAAATGAATTCTTCTCAGTTTATGAAGCTGTTCCATCTTTTTGCGGGATTCCTTCTCAATGGAGGTTCTCGAGGTCTCCTGCCGTTTTAGCTGTGTGTAAAAATAGATCCCGATGATGCATGAAAATATAAATTGAATGATGACAAACACCGTTGTAAACGTCATACTCTTCACCTCCCCCATAGTATACCGATTTCCAATGAAATTATGAGGGAGGTTCTCGCTCAATCTACGACAAATCGGCCGGGCGACTGCCCAGCCGGTTTGGTTGAATTTTTATGGCGCGATCTCTCTTTATGCTGTCTGACCTTTGCGGGCCGGCTTGCTCTTGCGGAGAAGCGGTTGTTTAT
>JAHZBS010000292.1:0-1423 GCA_019423265.1 Clostridiales bacterium | reverse complement strand
TATGCTGTCTGACCTTTGCGGGCCGGCTTGCTCTTGCGGAGAAGCGGTTGTTTATTTTCATTATATACATACTCAGGGGCCGCCGCTTTTTCGACGGCATCTTTTGTAATCGTCACTTTCTCCACCGTCTCCATAGATGGGATCTCATACATCAGATCCCCCATGGTCTCCTCGATAATGGCTTTAAGACCTCGCGCTCCCGTCTTTCGCTCCGCCGCCTTGTGGGCAATGGCCTTCAAAGCGTCCGGTTCGAATTCCAGTGCCACGTCGTCCATGGCAAACAGCGCCTGGTATTGTTTGACAAGCGAGTTTTTGGGCTCTGTCAGAATCTGGACCAGCGCATCCTCGTCCAGCGCGTCCAGCGATACCATGACAGGCAGACGGCCGATAAATTCGGGGATCAACCCATATTTGAGAAGGTCTTGGGGCAACAGCTCCCGCAGGATCTCCGTGTCGGATGTGGCAGCCTTGGATTCGTCTTCCACCGTGTTGAATCCGATGGTCTTATGGTTGGTGCGGCTCTTGATAATTTTGTCTAAGCCGTCAAAGGCGCCGCCGCAGATAAACAAAATATTGGTCGTGTCAATCTGAATGAATTCATGGTGCGGGTGCTTGCGCCCACCCGTGGGAGGGACAGAGGCCACCGTGCTCTCCAGAATCTTCAAAAGGGCCTGCTGAACCCCTTCTCCGCTGACATCGCGGGTTATGGATGGATTCTCCGATTTGCGCGCGATCTTATCGATCTCATCGATATAGATAATGCCGTGCTCAGCGCGTTCGATATCGTAATCCGCCGCCTGGATCAACTTCAGCAGGATATTTTCCACATCCTCTCCCACATATCCGGCTTCGGTCAGGCTCGTCGCATCCGCGATTGCAAAGGGTACATTCAGTATCTTGGCTAAAGTCTGGGCTAAGAATGTCTTGCCGGACCCCGTGGGACCGATCATGATGATATTGCTCTTTTGGAGTTCCACATTGTTGATCCGGTTCACCGAGTGAATCCGTTTATAGTGGTTATACACCGCCACAGCCAGCGCCCTCTTGGCCCTGTCCTGTCCGATTGCATATTCGTCCAAAAATTCCTTGATCTCTTTCGGTTTTAATAAATCACTGCCGTAGAACTCATCGTCAAATTCTGAGAATTCCTTTTCAATGATTTCTGAGCAAAGGTCCACGCATTCATCGCAAATATAGACTCCGTTGCCAGCTATCAGACGGCGCACCTGCTCCTGCCCTTTACCGCAGAATGAACACGTGATCCGTTTCTTTTCCTCGCCTGTTCTGGAAGCCATTCCATCACCTCAACTTATTTTTTCACTATGATCTGATCGACCAGGCCATACTCCACCGCTTCCTGTGCGCTCAGCCAATTGTCCCGGTCCGTGTCCTGTTCAATGATCTCCAGCGGCTTGCCTGTATT
>JAHZBS010000291.1 GCA_019423265.1 Clostridiales bacterium | reverse complement strand
AATGGCGCCGGCAGATGTTGAAGCGGGCGCGGGAAGGGGACGAGGAGGCTCTCGAGGAACTAAAGGCAGATTCCATCGCGATGGAGGAGGATATCCTTGAACGACTGGAGGAGGAGGACGTCTATAGCATTCTGGAGGGAATTTTTCTGCCGGCCAGCGAGGATCTGCTGGGAGTCTATACGATCATGGGAACGATCCTGGAAAGCGAAAAGGTCTTGAATCCTTTTACGGAGGAATGGGTGTACCGGCTGCTGCTGAACGTGATGGGGTTGAACCTCACCCTCTTCATCAATCCCAAAGATTTAGTTGGCGAGCCGCTCAAGGGAATGCGGTTCCTGGGCACGGGTCTATTGCAGGGGACGATCAGCTGGGGGCTGACCCAGTTTCGGCTGAAGGCGCAGGATATGTTTTCAGAGGACTCCAATGACTAGCGAGACGACGTTGCGGATTAAGTTTGCAATCTTACAGGTTGCCTATTGGTGCGCTTACGCATCGTTTACCTCATTTTCCACCTCCCTGCTCCTGTATGGGGGAACCCCTGTCACCCTCATTGGAACGGCCGTGGCCTTTCAGACTGGCGGCGCGTTTGTAGGGCAGATGGTCCTGAGCGTCCTGTGTGACCGGCTGAAGACCAATAAGTGGATTTTTGTCATGGCGAGCGCCGTGACAATGCTTGCGTATGGCCTTGTGTATACCTTTCGAACGGCCTCACTGGTGATTCTATGTTTTGCCCTGCTGGGCTTTGTTCAGCAGCCATCTACGTCGGTGCTGGATACTTGGATTCTGAAGCGCTGTCAGAATCCGAACCAAGTATACGGCCCCATCCGGTCGGCTGGCTCCTTTGCCTTTGCCCTCTTTACCGGCGTGTATGGAGGAATTCTCAACAGCCGGGGGTACGGCATCATGCCCGCGGTGGCGGCCGTCTTTTTAGCGCTGGCGGTGACGGTTGCCTGTGTCACGCCCGACGCCCCGAGGGAAAGCTACCAGACGCGGCAGAAGAAGGAGGGGCAGAGTGGAAAGGAAAGCGTGCAGATGCTCCTCCGAAATCGGGCGGTCCTCTTTTTGCTGGCGGCGGTATTTTTGGTGGGGACTGGAATCACCTGCCTGATCAATCTGATGCCCGTGATATTAGAATCTGTGGGAGGCAACGTGTCCCACCAGGGAATCGCGCTCCTAGTCAGCGCCATGCTGGAGGTGCCGTTTTTATTTCTCTCGGTTAAGATGTCGCGCCTGGATCCCATCAAGCGGATTTTGATCTCCACACTGATTGCCAGCCTGTCCATGATAGGCATTTATTTGGCAGGGACAAGCTGGATGGTGATCGTCTGTGCGGGGTTTCGGGGAGCCCACTATGGACTCTTTTTGCCGAGTATGCGCCAGGCGCTGTATGATTGCTCCCCGGCGGAACTGCAAACGACGACCCAGAGCGCAGGCGATGCCCTGTATAACTGCCTGGCCGGTGTGGTCAGCAATAATGGGGCGAGTCTGCTCATCGCGTCCAGAGGCGTTCCCTTTATGGGCCTGTGCATGGCGGGACTTGAAATCGCAGCGGCGGCGCTGGTGGGATTCTATCTATGGTGCAAGCGGCGGAGCTTTCGGAGGTAGTCCGCCAAGCCTGCCGATTGTTCTATTCTAACACGGTGAAGATTGCGCCGAGGATGACTTGTAGGCTGTCATAGTCCATCGCGGTGCTCATCACCTCGGAGCGGTCGAATATGCGGTCCTGCCATATGCCCCGGATTCGATTCTTAATCTGTTTCTTTTCCGGCACGGAGTAGTACAGCTTTAAGATGTGGCAGCGCATCATCAACGCCGCCAAGACAAGGACGTGGTCTGTGACAGGGCCGTTCGTCGTAAGTTCCTTTTTAATGGTGCTGATTTTATTGGAGACAAAACCGGCGTCCGCCACATAGACCTGATTTTCGTTCACACTCAGCAGCGCCCGCTTCCGCAGATCCCCGATGACGGAATCCATGATCTCCGTCACCGCGGAGGAGGAAGCAGCGCTATTGTGAAAAGAATTGATCCAGTGCTGTAGGGAGCGCGGGCGTATGGAGGCGCTGACCCGCTTATAGATTGCGTTCTGATAGTCCGGCAAGTTGATCCCAGGGCGTTTGACCATAACTTGGTTTTTGTGATTGATGTCAAAAATGCCGTTGATGAACAGCTCAAAAAAGATGGATAGGATGACGCAGTTAGGCTTCACTCCAAATGATAAGCTAGCGTTGTCGGTCTTTTGCCGATCCAGCAGTATTAGGGCAAACGCCGGGGTTAGCGGTGCATCCATATTAAGATCACTCCTTGCTGTCTGAGATAAAAAACGAGCCTACATCGATATGTTTATTATACTACATATATTAAAAAAGATTTGTGAAATTTTCATGAATTTTGAAGTTGTCTGTACTCGCGGGGGGAAATCCCCGCGGTTTTTTTGAATAAGCGGCTAAAATACAGAGGGTTGTCATATCCCACCATGGCGGCGATCTCACTGACATTGTAGGAGGATGCGCTGAGCAGCTCCCGCGCCTTGATCATGCGAGTCCGGATAATATATTGCTGAGGGGAGAGGCCGGTGTATTGCTTAAAGATCCGGATAAACCAGCAGATGCTCATATTTAAATTTTGTGCATATTGGGCGATGCTCATAGGGGAGCGGTAATCCTCGTGGATCGCGGCGATCGCCTGCCGGATCTGGAGATTGCGGCTGCTGTTGCAGCTGCTGTCCTGCAAAAGATTGCGGGACATGAGGGAGAGCAGCTCCTGGGCCAAGAGACTAGCCATCTCCACGTAGTTTGGCTCACAGAGCTGGAGCTCCCGGATGATCCGGTGGAACAAAGTCTGGTAGTCGCTCTGACAGGATACGTGGAAATGATATCCCTGGTCCAGCTTCCAATCGCGGAGCAGAGTCTCCACCTGAGTTCCGGAGAAGTGTAGCCAAAATACTTCCGGGTGATCCGGCGCCATATAGATGTAGTCCTGAGACTGCCGTGGGTGATAGAGGACTGCGTCGCCCTGGGTGGCTTTGTGTTCGCCGTCGGGAAGTTGAAAATAAGCCACCCCGTCGGCCACATATAACAATTGATAATCTTGGCGGCCGCTGGGGCGGAATGTGTGCGATACCTCATCCCCGACTAATTTGTAGCGGCCGCAGCTGTAGACAGAGAAGGGGTGCTCCAGGTCCACCTGATC
>JAHZBS010000290.1 GCA_019423265.1 Clostridiales bacterium | reverse complement strand
CACCGGACGGCAGGCTCTCCAGCTCAAAATGGGTGTAGGCGGATTCGCTCTCCTTGGTGCAGGGCCCTACGTGACCCGCATTATAAAATATAGTACACGTCTTACTGTAGCTGCGGACCAACTGTGTCATTCTGTGCTTAAAACGGTCGATGACCATTTTGGCGAAGCCCCTGACGGCCATCTCATCGGAGGCGTCAACGCCTCTCTCCTTCATCTCTGCCCGGCAGGCGGCGCACCAGCAGGGCCGAATGCCCACGATATCAAAGAATACGCCGTCCAGCTCATCCCCCAGCATCTCCACGATCTCGGCAGTCTGGTCCGCCAAAAAATCATAGTATCCGGTATTGACACAGAGGGCCTGGTAGAATCCCGGCTCCGTAAACGGGCCGCCCTCGTGGGAGCCATCCTGCTTGCGGATGAGCCATTCCGGCCTTGTGGTGGCGCTGTGGTAATCCCACTGGACTGTTATGTATACCGGGGCCTTGATGCCGACGGAGTGAAGCGCTCTCACCTGCTCCAACAATAAGTTCCGATTGGCCAAATGCGGATGCACAAGCTCCGGAAACCTCTCGGAGGGATAGTACAGCCATCCGTGATGCCCTCTGGCGAAAACGGTCATGGAACTGATGGAAGCGTCCTTCGCTGTCTTCGCAAATGCCTGCGGATCAAAATCGGCTCCGATGCCGGAAATATTCTCCGATGTGTGAAAATCCAGATGGATTTGACGGGACGATAATTGGATCATGATCATACCCTCTTTCCTTTTTTATTGAGATTGCTTATCCCATTATAATATGTTAGAATAAAAACATCCATATGATTATTTGATGAAAAGATGTGTAAAAATGACTTCAGACTTGATATCCATTAAAATCTTGCGGTCGATTACCTATCGAGATAACGCCCACTGGAACCATCCCATCAATTATTATCCGTACAATTCAATCTATTTCATACGGGGCGGAGATGGCCATATCCGCGTGGGGGACATGCAGTGGGATCTTCTCCCGGGCTGGGCTTACCTGATCCCGGCCAACACTATGTTTAGCTGCTGGTGTGATCGATTCATCGACAAGCTCTATGTGGATGTGAATGTGGAAATTTTACCTGGCTATGACGTATTCTCCCCCTTGGATGAGCCGCGCCAGGTAGAGCTGGGCCTTCCCGAGATCGAAGCCATCATATCCGCCAACGATTCGTCCAGCCTGAAATCCATGCTCTATCTGAAGGGCAGCGTGACGATGGCCATCTCTCTCTTTTTGGACGAAGGCCACACGGCCCCAGACCGAGAAATGCTGCAATTTCAGGATCTTCTCCTCACCATTGAAAAGAATCTATCGGCCAAGCTGACGGTGGCGGAAGTCGCCAGACTTCACAACTACAATCCAACCGTTCTATCCCGCCGTTTCAAACGGGTCTTCTCCTGCAGTTTAAAACAATATATTGAACGGCTTCTAGTTGACCGAATCAAACAAGAGCTTTTGGTCACCGACAAATCCATTAAGGAAATCGCCGTCCAATATCAATTTTGCGATCCCTACTATCTCTCCAATTTTTTTAAAAAGCATGTATCCTACTCACCCAAACAATATCGAAAGGAAAGCCGGCCGGCGTAGCGCTTTGCCTGTCATGGCCCCTTTTTTCACGCCGCACATCGGATCTAGACCTTTACAATCTGTGACCTATGTGGTATTCTGTAGAAAATGCCTCGGATACCGGGCGGTGCGAATATGCAGAAAGCGAAAGAGGTATGTCGATGAATACACATTTCTGTCACTATGACGTGTTAGTTGTGGGCGGCGGCCCTTCCGGGGTGGCGGCCGCCATCTCAGCCGCCCGTAATGGGGCGAATACGCTGTTGGTCGAAAAGGATGGGTTCCTGGGCGGCATGAGCACCGCCGGGCTACTAAACGTCTGGTGTGGCTACGCCACCTCCGGCCTCTACACAGAGATCCGCGAAAAAACCACGGTCCGGCGTGGCAGCCGCTGCGTCTATGATCCGGAACTTCTGAAGCTGCTGTATCAGAGACTATTGACTGACAGCGGCGCCAGCCTTTTGCTGCACAGCCCGCTTCTGGACTGCACGGTGGAAGCACATGGCATTTCGTCGGTCACGGTTTTGGGAAAGACGGCGCCCATCACGTTGACGGCTGATGTGTATATCGACGCCACCGGAGACGGCGATCTAGCGTATCGCGCCGGGGTCCCCTTTCAGCTGGGACGGGAATCCGATGGACGGATGCAGCCCGTATCCCTGGAATTCTCCGTGGGCGGGGTGGATGAGACGAGAGCCGTATATCCCACTTTTGGCACCCACCCGGATCTGGAAGCTCTCATGGAGAAGGAGGTGGCCGAGGGCCGGATCCCGGCTCCCGCAGGCCATGTGATTCTGATCGAGGGGTATCATCCGGGTACGGCCTGGGTCAATATGACCAATTGCATCGAGACGGACGGCACCGACGCCTGGGAGATGACAAGGGCAGAGCTCCTGACCCGCAGCCAGATCGAAGGGATTTTGTCTTTCCTCCGACGCCATGTCCCCGGATATGAAAACTGTTATCTCCTGCAAACCGCCGTGTATGCCGGGGTAAGGGAAACTCGACATTTTGAGGGGCGCTACCGGCTGACGGAGCGCGATATCGCATCCAACGCCATCTTTGAAGATTGGGTTGTCTCCGACGCTGTCGCCGGTTTCGGCAACCACAGCTTAGTGGGGAGTGGCCCGGACGCCAACAATCTTCCATATAACAGGAAACCCTATACCATCCCCTACCGCTGCCTTTTGCCGAAGGATGTGCTGAATCTGCTTTTATGCGGGCGGTGCATCAGCGGAACCCACATGGCTCACGCAAGCTACCGCCTTATGCCCATCTGTATGGCCATGGGGCAGGCGGCCGGCGCAGCGGCCGCCCTCTGCACACAGAATCACTGGTCTCCCTGCGTACTGCCGGTGGGACAGCTCCAAGCGCTGCTTCTCCGACAGGGATACCCCAGGCCGGTACACATGGACGAATAAGGCCCGCGCTTGAAAATCAAAAAGCCCTCCTATCCCGTGGAGGGCTTTTTTGCGTCCCTGGCCCATTCTCCGAATGAACGGCACGCACGTTTCAGTCCTTACAGCCTTTCAAGCAACCGATCCACATCGGTAATCTCAGCGCCATACACCTCTTTTAAGTATTTGAGGCCGTAT
>JAHZBS010000029.1:14836-17103 GCA_019423265.1 Clostridiales bacterium | reverse complement strand
GCTGCGCGCCTTGCTCCGAATGTCCCTCCAGATAGAGATACGAATCCGATGTCTTCAGCCCGTCAAGATTGCGCTGTATGGAAAGCTGAGGCGGAACCGTATCGACTTGCAGGTTCTTCACGTACGAGTGCAGATTGCCCGCGTCGTCCTTCAGGTAAAACACGACGGTGTTATCGCCCTCCTTCATGTCCACACGGTACTCACCCGCTTTTGCGCTTGAGTCCATCAACAGTTCCCCATTCAGCGCCGCGCTGACCTCATAGCCGCCAGAAAACTCAACTTTGACCATGAGGGTCCGTGAGTTGATCACATCCCCCTCCGGAAAGACGACAGCGGCGTCGGGTTCCGCGCTGCGCTTAACCGGGTAAGTCTGATACTTTCCTGTTCCCCGGTCATATACCGCAACCGCTGCCAGCACCTCATCGTACTGGTCCGGCAATGTCCACAGATAGAGGGTCTCCCCCTCCACCGTGTCGTCCTGGATCAATCCATGGGTGGCTCCGTCGAAGATCATCACACGGTACGCTGTATTCTCCTCCACCTCGTCCCATGTCACCATGACATCGCCATCCAACATGCAGGCTTTCACATTGGAGAGCTCTCCCGCGGCGTTATCCCGGACCCAGGAAACCGCGCTGTCCGCATATTTTCGAGTAAAGATTCCAGAGTCCGATGAGACGCGCAGATATAGGAAATACTCACCTGTGTCCATACGGTTGAATTGAATCTCCCGCTCCCCTTCCGCGGCTTCCGTGAAGGAGGCGATCTCCTCCCCGTCAAACCCGTCCGCGTCCGTATCGGCAAATACCTGAAATCGCAGTCTCTCCGGACAATCCAATACCTTCCAGGAGACATGGAATGCTCCGCCGCGGTTCACAACCTGAAATTGTTGGATCTCCATGCTGCCCGGCAATTCACCGCCGTCCACTTGAACCCGGCCCAGCGCTTCCCCGGTAATAGCCACCTGCCATGTGCCGGCGGCCGCGGCGCCAACATTGAAGACAATCAAGCCCGCGCCCGCGACTGCTTCCGGGGTCGCCTCCGTGCTATAGACGGTGCCATCCGGCGACGTTATCTCCACCTGCGCTTCCTGGTCCGTATTTTCCCAGACGATTTGAAATACATAGTTTTCCGCCCCCTCGCCAACGTTGATCTCCAAGGTCTCCGTCTTGGCCATGGCAGCGGCCGGAAAGCAGCTCGCCGCCAGAAGCAGTATCACGATACAGGATAGGATTTTTTTCATACTATTCTCCATTCCGGAGCGTCAGCGACGGGGCGAAGAGAAATTCGCGAAGGCGATTTCTCTTCTGCCATAAGAGCTATTTGTGGCGCTCCGACACAAATAGCCGTGTGAAAAATAAGCTTTTCGAGCTTATTTTTCACACTATTCTCCATTCCGGAGCGTCAGCGACGGGGCGAAGAGAAATTTGCGAAGGCGACTTCTCTTCTGCCATAAGAGCTATTTGTGGCGCTCCGGCACAAATAGCCGTGTATACTATCCTCCCAATAGACCTCCATCAGAAATTAGTCTCCTGATGGACTCGGCCAAAGAGCGTCACTCCGCTGTCTTTGTCGTACCAATAGCGCGCGTATTGATCGCCGTTGCGCAGCACGACTTCGATCAACCTAGTTTCATTGTTCTCATTCTTCTCAATGTTAAACTCCGCCTTCACATCGCCGTCCCAATTGGTATTCGTCCAGGAACAGCTCAAGTGCGCGTCGCCGGCGAACCAGATGCTGCTGGACGGGGTTGTCGCTTTAGCGCCCAGCTCCACGCCGCCGGCCAGGGAAAGGCCAAAGGCCGAAACATCCAGATTGACACCGCCCTTTACGCTAAATCCCGGCTTTCCTAGGCTGATCTCCGCATTGGCGATTTTTTGCTGAAAGATTGCCAGGTCCGCCTTGGCATAGAACTCCAGCTGGCTGCAATTGAATCCAATCTCCCCATCCCGGATGGCCCCCAGCTCTCCCCACCGGGATATCTCCTCAGATGCCGGGAGATTTAAGCTCTTGAACAGATTGACGTCGGCTTCCAACAGGCCCGCCAAAATCACATCTTTCTTCGAAACCTCATCCAGGTTGATATCCGTCCCCAAGGCCCTCTGCATCTGCGAGCTGAGCCCTTGGGCCCACATAATTAGGGTGCTCAACCCCTCCGCCTTGCCGCCGATCTTATCGATATAGATGACCTTGTAGATGGGGATGCCCGGATTCAAATTGGCGTTGAACACAACCGTGTCGGGATACCAGTAGTAGGACCCGAGAGA
>JAHZBS010000029.1:0-14826 GCA_019423265.1 Clostridiales bacterium | reverse complement strand
GCCCGCACCGCCTAGGCCTGGCACGATGTGCGAAAAATCGATACTTCCGCCGACCTTCCAGTATTCCTGGTCGGCGTCCAAGGTGTTAAATTTGATGCTAAAATCTCGAATGCCAAAGAATCCAAATTGAATGGCGTCATTGACATTCAGTTTGACTTCCCCTCCGACTCGGATGTCGTCGGCGGAAAGAGCCATGGACAGATTGCCCTCGATGCCCTTAAATCCAAACGCTTTTTTCTTAGAGGTATACGGTTTTGCCGCTTCGCTGGGCGCGGCAGCTCCGCCGGATAATGCCTGCTTGACCGTATCCACGATGTCCCCCACATCCAGCGTCGATGCGTCTATCTGTAACCGGTCCGCGTACAGCGTACACTTCGCCACCTCAATCTTCGCCATATTGGGGATCTTCACGTCAAAGTCATATACGGTATCGGTAAATTCCGTCTCTGTCCCATTCACATCCATGGAGAACAATCCATTCCGAACGATGTAGTCCTTGCCGTTCATCGCCAACTCAGCAAAAGTGTTGGAGGCCAGCTTCTGGAGGTCCCCGCCGGATTCCCCCACAGCTTTCGCCTGCTGGTAGCTGATATACAGCTTCCCATTTCCCTCCAGCTTTCCATTCTCCCCCAGATAGGGAGAATTTCCGCTATTGATATCGAAGTTATCTGGCAGAGAGTCGGCCACAATGTTCAAATCCCCATCACTGTGGATGAAACCGTTGATGCTAACGTTTCCTGATGCCACAAACGTATTGTCCTCCACCTGTCCGATGGTGTCCGCCTGGATGGTCACTGTGCCCAGCCGCACAGACTTTGATACTCCAGCGCGAAAGACTCGAAATGTATCGGTCTTCATATCCACACGCCCATCCGGTAGGGTGGCGCGCACCGGGTACCGTCCCACCGGCAGCGATCCGGTTATGGTTCCTTCCGCCGTGTTGGCGTCCAGGACTTTCAGATTATCCACCGCCAGGTCGCCCACGCTGATGTGCAGTCCCTCCACAAAACCAGCGCCATTGACGACAACCTTGACGCCTCGCTGTAGCTCCTGGGCGGATACGCCGCCGGGGGTCACAGAAAATACCGCCAGCTCACCGCTTTCCGCCAGCTCAATTCCTTCCCCCAGCTCTGTCTCATCTACGGGATCGCCGGAGATGCGGTAGGTTTTGCTGGCAGAGGTCTGATAGGATGGGATGCTCAAGATCAAAGTGCGGGGATCCGTTTCAGGGTTCTGTGTCACCGTATATTCGAAGCAATAGTTGTTGACGATATATTTTTGAAGCGTCCGGTAAATATCCGAAAGCTCTGTAGAATTATCCGCATAGATGAACTTTCCGCCTGTGCTCTCAGCGATATTTCGCATGTACTCGCTGTTGATGTCGCCAAATCCAACGGCGAAAATCACCACGTCCTCCTGCTTCGCCCGCTCGATGGCGGCGTTCATCGCCTCCTCGCTGTTCCCATCCTGACCGTCGGTGAGCAAAATAATCGCACGGGTTCCGCTGGCGCTGGCCAGCGCCTCAATCCCGGCCTGGATCCCCCCGGAAATATTGGTACCGCCTCCGTCGCGGATCTCCCGAACGCCGCTGGTCAGCGTGGCCGTGGATGACGTAAGAGGAACGTCCACCACCGCGCCGTCGTCGTAGGAGACGATAGCGATCTTCTGGGAGGCGGTATCCATATTGTTGATGCACTCCTCCGCGGCCAGCTTGGCGTCGTTGATGGGGGTTCCCGACATGCTTCCGCTCTTATCCATCACGATGGCGATGGCGATCTGGCGGTCCTTTTCCGATGAGACCAAGGAAAAATCTTGGATTTGGTACTGCGTATCGATCAACTCAAAATCCTTCTCGGTGAAATCGCTGACAAGGCCAAACATGTTTTCTTTCGTGCCGTTGACATTGGCGTAGGCGCGAATGGTTGGGTACTGGGACGTGTCGATCTTGCCGATATGTACGAAAATACGATCGTACTTAAGGGTTGATGTGATGTAGTTGGAAAGCTCTCCATTGATATTGCCTTCCGCAACGGTTAGCACGCCCTGGCTCTCCGCCACCACCAATTTATTGACGGAACTGCTCAACAGAGGGCTGGTCTCATCCTGTCCCAGCTGGTTATACGCATCCACCACATCCAACAGCGGCTTTTTAATGGGGGAGTCGTCGCGGATCACTTCATTTCGGTCGATCACCTTATAGATATAACTCCGCGCCGTATCCCGGTCATCCAGTGCAATATACAGTTTGGCAAGCTGGATGTCGTACAGCCCCGAATCATCCCCCAGGAGAGGCTTTTTTGCCAGGAGATAGTTCACCGCGCGGCTTATATCCAGGCGAGCCGCCTGATCCCGCAGATCCTGAGCTTCGTTGAGCAATTCATCCCGCTTTTCCGCCTCGAAGTCGCCAAAGACCTCATACTCAGCCGCCCGCTCTTCCAACGTCTCCGCTTTTTTGAGCAGGCTCTTGGCCTCCTCATCCTCCATCAGTTCCGCCGTCAGGCCTTGCTCCGCGGCTGTCTGGGCGATCACATCCGTAAACACCACATAGTTCTCCGCACACCGATCCTCCCGAAGCAGGCGGTACGCACAGTCCCGCGCCTTGTCGTACTGCTTGCTGTACATATAGTACTTGGCGCCAAGCCGCAGGATATCCGGATCTTTCGGATAGCTTTCGATCATCCCATCGACCGAAGCGCTGTCCATCTGGGACAGCTCACTGGAATTGATCATGCGGTCCAGCTCATATACACTGTGGTAGCGAAGCTTTTGCTCCTCGCTGAACCCAAGAGCTTCAAAACAGGCGGTGACCTCCTGCCCGATCTCCAACAGCGCCTCCTCGGCCGTTATGGTCTCGTCCACGGCCACATCATCACTTTCCAGTGAGATTCCAACCAACGGCAGCTCACTCTTGGCGCCCTCCCCCTCGGAAATGCCGAGAACCTCCGAGGCGATGTTGTACACCGTTTCCACACTGCCCATAAGGGATTGGTCTACCTGCTGGTTTTCCATAATCTGTGTTGCGGCAAAATATGCCGCTATGTAGTCTCCCTCTACGGCGTCGGCCAAAAGAGCCACAACCTGATCATGCCCCTTTGCGTCGCCCGCACACAAATCAGCCTTTTTGGAGGCGTTCACTCCATCTCCTGTCTGGAGATACCGGTACGCCAAATATAGATTCAAATCATTTTCACTCTTAGACCGCAGGGTGGATCGAAGTCCCAAAAATCCGCTCAATCCCATCGCCCCCACCAACGCGATGAGCAGACACCAGTGTACCCAAGTGCGGCGTATCTTTAGCGCTTTGTGTCCTACAATATCGACCAGGACAAACAGCAAAAAAATGCCGCAAAATAGTAGCCATAGCGGAATCATCATTCGCGCATCCCCTTTCCTCACTCCTTTAAAATTATTCTATCACTCCTCCCAAAAATATGCAAGATAAAGCCTTAAAAAAGGCGATTTCCCTGGACAAGGATGCCCCCCTTGACTTTTTTTTCATATTCGTATATTTTTAATAATTGAGTATGAGGATAGGAGGTATACAGGATGCCTGGTTTTGCAACCCACGATCTATTTGGCCGGGAGGTCTACCGCGCCCTCCGAGACCCGTCACTGCGGCGCTGTATTCGACGCCATACCGCTTCATATCGCCTAGGTCTTCAAGGCCCGGATTTATTTTATTATAACCTGCCGCTTTTGCAGATGCATGGTTGCCGCAATGTCGGCTCTTTCATGCACAAACACGATACAAACCGCTTTTTCGCGTGTACAAGGCGTGTCCTACAGGCTTTGCCTTCCGGGGAGGAGCAGGACAGCTGCCGCGCCTATCTTTTGGGATTTTTATGCCATTACGCCCTTGACAGCCTATGCCATCCTTTCGTCTATGGCCGCACCGGCTTTGATCCCGAGGGCAGGGATAAATACTATTATAGCCGCCACGCGGAGCTGGAAAATGCCATCGATCAGAGTCTACTGGAACTATATCGGGCTGCGCGCGTCCTGGACTTCCATGAGGAGACCGTCTTCGCGCTGTCCAAAGCCGACCGTCTCGCCATATCCAAGTTTATGAGCGCCAGCTGCCGGGAAGCCTTCAGCCGGTACTTTAGGCGGGGCACCTTCTTTGTTACCCCTCGCTTTCTCCGGCTGACGATCGACCTTGGCCGTATCAGCTGCCGCCTCCTTCGAGACCCGAAAAAGCGCAAATACCGATTCTTCTACAGGGTTGAATCGGCATTGGCTATATCTCATCTTGCCTCCAACAAGCTGACGTTGGAGTATCCCAAGCGGTACACGGATTGCCTGAACTTGCGCCACCGCGCGTGGAAAAATCCCTGGGATGCTTCCCTCCACCGGGATTCATTTCTCGATCTGTTTCAACTGGCTGTGAAGCGCAGCCTTGACCTCTTGACGAGCTTGGACGGGGACACTTTTCTCTCCGTTGCCGGCAATCGCTCCTACCACAGCGGGCTGCCTCTGTGATCAGGGAAGCGGGATGGCCTCCGTGGTCTCCATCCGGTACTCTACGCTTCGATTAAATTGCCGGATCCGAATGTCCATTTCTTTGTCGCCGGTACACTTGAAATAGTACAGCGAGTAGTCCTGGTCCCCTTCGCCGTCGCTGAACCGGATGGTCACCCTCGCCTTTGTAAGCCAGCCCCCCATGCTGACGGATTCGCTCATATCATAGTACCCGTCATTTCGATAGATGAGATATTGGGTCTCAACCTCGTCCCCCCTCTCAGACACGGCTTTGAGAACATAGATACCTTCACCCGCTTCGTCGCAGCCCGACAGCCAACTTTGGATCTGCCGGTTCTCCAGAATCGGATCGTCCAGGGTTATGGAGGTGGATATGCTCTGACTCGACCCCCCGGCGGAATATGCGCCCACTCCCACCACCAACAGAATGCAGAATAGCGTTGGCGCGATGATGACGATGGCCAACAATTTTTTGATCCCCGTGTCTGACTTAGCGCGGACCGCCATATTCGCCCGCTGTTCTGGCGGAATCGGCTCCGCACAGTTGGGACAGACGCTCCAATCCTGCTCCAGAGGGAAGTCGCAGTGCTGGCATCGATCCTTCAGCGGGGTGCCGCAGCGCGGGCAGACGGCAAATCGCTCCCTCACCGGAGCGCTGCACCGGGGACAGACCAGGTTTGAATGCTCACTGCGCACAACCAGATATATGATCAGCCCGATAAAGCCCGGAGTAAAAATGGCGATCAGCGTCCATAAACCCGCGCTCATGGAGCGGCTCTTCGCGTCCCGATAGACATAGACACCGATTGCAATGTGCAGCGCCACCATGAGCGCCAGCAAGAAAATAGGGATTATCATGACAGCTCTCTCCTCTCTAACCCCTTCAAGACTTCCCGATTACACAAATTCATCCGAAGCACGCTCCTTTTTTATAAAATAAAACCGAGAGTACGCCATTCCCCACAATCGATACGTAGGCCATAAAAATGCTCAGAACCGCCAGCCCTATGGACTCCGGCGCAATACAGAACGCAAACAGAATGTAGCAAAGGCACAGCAGTATGGCCGCAATTCGCAGGATCAACACCTGCCTCTGCAATTCCCGATGTCTCAGCTGCTCCCGCAGCGCGCGCTCATCCAGCGGCGGCGGCTGTTTCGCCTCAAAATTGTAAACCGGCGGCATCGCTCAACTCCCCTTTCAACACTCGCTTCGCCTTATTCAGCCTTGATTTCACCGTACCTGGCGGAATGTGTAGCGCTAAGGCCGTCTCTCTTTCACTGAATCCGTGAAAATAGTACAGGATCACCGTGGTCCTCAGCTTTTCCGGCAGCCGGTCCACCGCCTCACGGACGTAGCTGTAATCTGGCGCTCTCTCCTCCGGCACGCTCTCCAGCGCCCGCTCTTTTTCCTCGCCGCTGGCGAAGGCATCCTCAATGGGACACCGCTTCCTGCGGCGAAACACGTCCCGGTAGGCATTCACGCAGATCCCGGTCAGCCAAGCCTCAAAAGGGCGGGTTGCATCATATCTTTCAATTTTTCGCAGAACCTTGAGCCATGTCTCCTGGTACAGGTCCTCCGCGTCAAATGTATTGGCGCAAAGAGTCAGACACAGACCGTACAATCTCGTTCCGTATTGCGCAATATACTGATCGATCACTCCCCGCGCCTCCCCACCTTTTTGTGCTCATATACAGATACGAATGAATGCCCCGAAAGGTTCATTTTTTTAGCATTTTTTTCTCTTGTTTTTATATAGGCCAGCGTTTATAATAAGGCCATTCCCATGGGATTTGTTCCTGCGCGCTGCTCGGCGCAAACCCCTGACCTGTTATATACAAAAGCAGCGCAGAAATGGAGATTGCTATGACCATCGCATATGTTCTGCATCACAGCTTGTATTTAAATATAACAAACCGATGCCCCTGCTCCTGTACCTTTTGCCTCCGCCAAAACGGCGACAGCGTAGGCGGCTGTGATTCCCTCTGGTTGGAGCGCGAACCATCCTTTGAAGAGATTGTGGAGGCTCTGGGCTCCCACAAGCTGGATTCCTATCGGGAAATCGTCTTTTGCGGATATGGCGAGCCTACCGAACGCCTGGATGTCCTACTAAAAGTTGCCGCCTACTGCAAATCCCAGGGAAATACCCCTGTGCGGATCAACACAAATGGGCTCTCCGACCTAATCTGGCAGAGAGAAACCGCCCCCCTCCTGGCAGGCTTGGTGGATACGGTGTCCATCAGCTTGAACGCCTCAACAAAGGAACGGTATCTGGAGTTGACCCGCAGCAAGTTCGGCCTTCCCTCCTATGACGCCATGCTCCACTTTGCGGCGGAATGTAAGCGCTATGTACACAGCGTTGTCTTTACCATTGTCGATGTTGTGACATCCCCTCAAGAGCAGGAGGCGTGCCGCCGGGTATGCGAAGGCATAGGTGTGCCGCTCCGGATCCGGCCCTATGAATCTTAACCTATGACGTTGAGCATTGATACAAGATATGCCACAGAACGAGGAATCATTCTGTGGCATATAGCATTTTCATTTGAAATGGAATTTCAGCTCACCCATTACACTTCCAGGATATCCAGCGCGATCTCATGATTGACAGCCGCCGATCTCGCAATTCCATCGATGATGGCCTGGTTATAGATGATCTGGCTTGTGGGAACCGGGGCTTCCGTACCGTTTTTCACTGCATCCAGGAAAGAGCGGATCTTCTTGTCAAACAGGCCGGGGCCTCGATTTTCGATAATGGGGATTGTGGTCTGAACTTGGCTTCCCGCTACGTCGTGGTAGATGGTCATAGGGCCGCCGACGCTGCCATTCCAGCAGTCTGTGGACGGAATCCGAAGGCTGCCTTTTTTACCCATGATAATCGTATCGCCCGGCGTGTCC
This sequence comes from Clostridiales bacterium, assembly GCA_019423265.1. The sequence continues at coordinate 7,454 of JAHZBS010000029.1, read as the reverse complement.
AGATGCATCGCCCACGCTATACGGAAGTCTAGGATGATGCCTCCCTCAAGCCGGATAAAGGCCGCCGCGAAATCATCCACATCAAAGCGGTTGGCGTCTTCCGGCGGATAATACTCTGTGCTCGTTCCAAAGAAATTGGAGGTATACGCGGAAACCGTTAAAGGTTTGGGATAGCCGATGGCGTTGAGAACCATGTCCAGGGAGTAGCATCCGATATCGCCGAGAGCGCCGATGCCGGCGGTCTTCTTTTCGATGAAGGTGCTGCCGGGGATACCGCGACGGCGGCCGCCGCCGGTCTGGATATAGTAGATTTCTCCCAGCGCTCCGGACTCCACGATCTTCTTGATCATCTTCATATTTTCATCCAGACGGGGCTGGAATCCGATGGAGAGAACCTTTCCGCTCTTTTTCTCCGCCTTCATGATCTCGATGCCCTCTTCCAGCGTTACGCACATGGGCTTTTCGAGAAGGACGTTGACTCCCTTATTTAGCGCGTCGATGGTACACTCCGCGTGGGTCGCGTTGTATGTACACACGCTGACGGCATCCAGCTCCTCCGCTTCCAGCATGGATTTGTGGTCTGGATATAGGCGCACGTTCTCAACTCCATACCGCTTAAAAAATTTCTCCGCCTTCCCGTCGATCAGATCGGCTCCCGCCACAATCTCTACATCGGGCATTCTAAGGTAGCTGTCAATGTGAGCCTCCGCAATCCAGCCCGTACCGATAATTCCAACCTTCAACTTTTTGCCACAGCAGTTCGCCTCACTGTCGTTATGTTCTGTTGGTTTGAACTGACCTAATACTTCATCACCAGTTGTTGCCATGATCATTCCTCCTCATGTCTAATTCTCGTTCCGGAAAATGTAATCCTTTACATCACACATATTATACTGAAATTCTCATCGAAGTACAATGGCCTAATTGCACAAATACCCCTTCCCCTTTTTAGTTAATATACCTATAAATGGAAGGGGGCTGCCCCTCCACGATTTTTCAATCGTTAGAGCGACAGCCCCCCATTCTCTACTTTCGCACAATAACCTGGCTCCGCAGCTCATCCCATACGGCTGGATCTTCCAACCCCAACCGCCAAATGCCCACGCCCTTGATCCCAAACTCATCCGCAATCCGAATCTTGGCCAACAGGCTCTCGGCATTTTCAAACCACACCTCATGCTCCTGGCCATTGGACGCCGTATACCGGAAGGTAGGGGTCTGGCTCTCCTCATCGAATCGAACCGTGGCGCCGTGCTCCTGGGCCAAAGCCATTGCCTGCTCATAGCTCACATAGCGCGGACGGTCTGTCTCCAGGTTGAAATCAAATCCGAACACCGATACGGCCGCCATGATTTTGGCCGGGTCCACGCGCTCCACGGCGTAGGTCAGCACTTGGCGCATCCACCCTGCCGATACGACGGGCCCTGGCCCTGAACCGGGCCAGCCGTGTTCATTGTACAGCATGACAACGAATTCATCCACCGCCACACCTATGGCGCTGTAATTAAACGGATCGGAGAAGGGATTGTAATCCTCATCCCGAATGCGGGAGGGCACGGAGACTGACAAGAATTTGCCGTTTTCCCGCAGCGCTTCCCCGAGCTCCTGGTAAAAGACGGACAACAGCTCTTCATCGCTCTCGTACACATCCTCCAGGTCCATATTGACCCCGTCAAAGTTGAACCGATCCACCAGGTTGATGATCTGGGTGATAAAGCTTTGCCGGTTTTCCTCTGACGACAGCATAGTGTTGACGACCTCATAGGAGATGGTCACATCGCCATATAATAGGTTGTGGATCACGGGCATGACGCGAACGTTGTTTTGATGGCCAATCTCGGTCAGCAAAACAACGTCCTGATCCTTAAGCCCCAATTCCGGCGAGATCTCCAGCGGACTTTCAGGATTCAGGCGGTAAAAGAACAGCCCTGCCTCCGACAATGCATCAATATTCTCCGTATACGACGCATAGGACGAGGGAAGCTCCCGGCTCTCCTCCAGGGTATAGAATCCCAGAATACTCACAATGGGCTGTGTGCCGTCATAGGCCTCCAGCTGAGCATCATCCCGCAATAGCCATCCAATATGATTCAAGTACGTAACCTGATAAAATTCCTCCCCGACTTCCAGCACCTGAAGGTGCGTTCCCGCGCGGACCCTTCCCCACTCTTCCGATTCCTGCACCGGCCGTTGATAGATGGGAACTTCTTCATACAGCACCGTCGCCTGCAAGTATGCTGGAATTCGGAGCTGCTGCCCCACCTGAATCTGGGAGGGATTCTCCAAGTCATTGAGTATCACGATTCCTTCTACTGGCACGTCGAACTTCTGCGCTATGTTGTAGACTGTATCGCCCGGCTGGACTACATATATGGTTTGTGCCACAGGCTCATCATCCTCTCACAATTTCTTCTTTTGCTATATATATGTGAGAGGATCCCTGTATATTCCTCGAACCACTTTGCTTTTCACAGGGGAGGCCGGCCGCCTCTCTCCTGCTTTCGGTATTGCAGCGGTGACACATTGGATATCTTTTTAAACACGCGCCCAAAATGCGTAACGGATTCAAATCCCGTCTCCTCCGCGATGCGGGAGACGGGCAGACTTGTTTTCTTCAACAGACGCTGCGCTTCCCGAACGCGCACGTTGTTTAAATACTCCACGAACGTAAAGCCCGTGACATCCTTAAAGGCATGGCTCAGGTAAAACTTGCTGATAAAAAACTGCTGTGCCACCCCGCTCAGGGTGAGCGGCTTGGCGAATTCCTGATTGATGGAGTCCAATATCTCGAATATGCGCTTATTCGCAAATTTCAAGGAGTCCTCCGCCGTTTTCCGCTGTTGCTCCCTGTTTCGCAGGGCAAAGGCCAAGATCTGCGCGATAAGCGACTTGATTACAATCCCATAGCCGGAGTCTCTCTGCCGCATCTCCGCAAGAATCCTCTCCGTCAGGGAGCGAACATAGCGCTGCTGCGCCTCGTCAAATGAAAGGATGATGCTGCCCTTGGAAAAAAGCTCCTGCAGCACCTGTCCCCAGCTGCCGTCTGCGTCCTGGAGCATGGACTCGTCCATATGGAAGAGAATCCGCTCATGGGTATTTTCCAGTGTCTCCACAGTCCGGTGAATCTCATATTTGTCAATGAGCACCAGATCGCCCGCCCGGATATAATAGGTGTTATCCTGTATAAAGTAATAGCGGCTGCCGGACAAAAGAAAATAGATCTCATACACATCGTGAAAATGGTGCTCCGGCATGGTATAGGATCCCGCTCTCCTGGAATAATCCACAATGGTTCTGTCCTGAAACCGTAGCTGCTCCACCTCGATCTCCGCCGGATCCATGATGCGCGCCGCTGACTCCATGAGCTGTTCCCTCCTTCGATGGATTCTGTTGGAATCGATTATATCGCACTTTCCGCCGCTTTTCAAGATTGCAATCGCCGCCTGCCATCAAATTCCAACCATGCCAACCACACTGAAAAAGAACCGCATCGTCCTCCATGACGATACGGCTCTTCGCTGACTTTTTTGCTTAATCTAAAACTCTGACCGCTCCAATATACGGATTATACTGAGAATGCTGATTCAGGTTGCTGATCTTGATTCCCGTCTTAGCCGTGCTGGCGTGTACGATCTGCCCATTGCCGATATAGATCGCAACATGGCTGATGCCGCTTCTTCCGAAAAATACCAGATCTCCGGGGCGGAGCTCCGACTTGCTGATCCGGGTTCCGTTGTTATACTGGGCACTGGAAGAACGATTGAGAGAAATTCCAAAGTGCTTGAAAACCTGCTGCGTAAACCCGCTGCAATCGACGCCGCCGCCGGCCGACAGATTATTTCCGCCGTAGACATAGGGGCAAACGCCAACCCACGATACCGCATACTGCACCAGCGCGCTCCGGCTTGCGCTGACCGTTCCCTGCGACGAGCTGCTGGAAGAACTGCTGCTGGAGCTACTAGAACTGCTGGAACTGGAACTTGACGAGGAACTGCTGGAGCTCGAAGACGAGGAGGATGTGGATTGATTTCGAGCCTGTCGCGCTCTCTCCGCCGCAGCTTCTTGCTCTCGGCGCTGCGCCTCCAGCGCCTCCCGAACGGACTTGATATAGCCGTCCTCATCGACCTCCGCGGTCAAAGCGCGGTCGAGATTCACATACTGAGCATTGACATAGGCGGCACCGTCATCTTTTTTAACCTTGATCCACTCAGCGCCCTCCTGGTAATCCAGCACTTCCAGCGTGGCACCCGGTCCGGCTGATCCCATCGATTCTGCCTCCGTGCTGGCGTCAGCGCGAAGATTCAGACTCGTGCAGTCATCTTTTACGACGGCCACAAACCGGTTCCGGTTAATCTCATCGACGATATCCAGCGTGGAATCGTCGATAGCGGAAAGATCCACGTACTCTTTTGCCACGTAACCGCGGAAGGTTCCATCATATTCAACATATAGCCAATTCTCATCATAGCGGTACAACAGCTTAACGCTGTCCCCATCGTAAAACTGCTTAATGATCCGGCTCTCCGTCGTGGGAGCCAATCGCAAATTCAGGCCGCCGCCAACGCTCAGATCCGAAAGCTGCAATTCTAAATAATCGCTGGAGACATAGAACGCCGATGTGGTCGCTGCGGCCGTCAGCGGGTCAGCCGACAACTGCGCCGCCCTCCTGGCTTCCTCTTCCGCCGCCACCAGATTCTCGATCTCCTGGCTCTTAATCTCATACCATCCATCCTGCATGCCGACAACCTCAAGCTCCTGGCCCTTCTGAACCTGCGCGACAACCTCCGCGTCCATGGAAGCGCCTGTTCTGACATTGACAACATCGCCGCTTACTGTCGCCATAGGCATGGCGTTGACATTCATAAATATTAAAAAGGTCCCGACGACCCCTGTCACTCTCACTAGTACTTTCTTCTTCTTGGATACCTTTCGCAAAACGATTCTCCTTTCAGACATTCCTATGTATAAGCTACATCAATTGGCTATCTTACGTCTTCTGTATCGTCGCGTTCATTCTTTTCAAACTGTATTGTGCGCTTCACAGGCGCTTCTTGTACCATTTGCTGTAAAAGCGATCCCCTTTGGCGCAAGAAATCTATATTGCCCTGTGAACGTTTTTCTATGACACATTATAGGGTAAATTAACAATTTTGTCAAGTTGCGTAACAGCATTGTAATATTTACGCCGGATTTCTGCCTTAAAACGCAACAAATCTTCATCAGGATCCCTCCATACCGCCGGATGTAACTGGGCCCTGTCCAGATTTGTTACAGAAATATTTCGAAACCGTGATTCGCTAAAATGATCGGTTTTCGAATTTAGCCTTTGTCATTTTGCACCAATTTATACAAATACATAGTTTTTATCTGTTCCTGCCGCAACTTTTCCCGCCGCTGCCCATAATCCGGCATACGTCTCTCCACTTCGCGCCAGAAGCTCCCGGAGTGATTCATGTGAATCGTATGGCACAGCTCATGGAGGATAACGTAATCGATAAGATCCGGCGCCACAAGGATCAACAGCCAACTAAAATTCAAATTTCCTCCCGCACTGCACGAACCCCAGCGGCCGTGTGCGCCATTGACCTTGACTTGCCGGTACACCAAGCCCTCCGCCTTCGCTATCTGCGCCGTCCTCAGCGTCAAGTACTCCCGCGCCTCCTGGCGGTACAGGCTTTCCAGCAACGCCCCCCGGCTTCCAGTATAAGACGAAGGGAGCAAGATTTCTGTATCCGAAAAGATGGGCTCCCCCACGGCAGCGATGTGGACCACCCGGTTTTTTCCCAGAAGCGGCAGAACTTGTCCGTCGTCCCATCCAATTCTTTCGCACTGCCTATTTTTAGCATCCATTTCCGTAAGATGCCTTTGAATCCACGCGGCTTTCGAATCTACAAATGCTTGAATCGCCTGGCGGCTCATCCACAGAGGCGCCCTCACCTCCACCTGCTCTTCGGACGTGATGCGGATACTGCAGGTTTTACGGTTGCTTCGATATACCGTATATAGAATTCCCTCCGCTGATCCACTTTCTTTTCTCTCCACGCGGACTCCTCCAATCTGTATGCCTTTCGTCTCTTCGGAAGTTCATTGCTCAGAAAAGGCCTGTCCCCTGTGACATAAAAAAATACCGGCTGTTTTCACAACCGGCCAAAAGCTGTTTAATAAGAAAACGGGGATTCTTATTAAAACGAGGTGAGCAAATTCTACCATCATTATCAATGATAGAAGATATTATGTATTGTAGCATCAATCGCTTTTAAAGTCAATACATTTTGGAAAATTTTGAAATAAAATTTCCGTATATTGACAGAATTGGAAATTGAATCACTACATATAGCGTCATGACGGCTTGTTCTCGTCCGTCTCCTCTCCCTCTTTCTCCGCGTCGTCATCGGTCACCAGCACGACTTTGTACTCGTCTTCCTCCACTTCCTCCTGGCCCTCCTCGTTCACTTTGACAATGCGGTATTCCTCCTCGCTGCCATCGATATCGGGATTGAATTTTCCTTTTCCCAGGTACTGGTCGATAATGGCCTGTCTCTCGGCGTCGAGATTGAAGCCCTCGATCTCCTCTTCCTCCAGCGCGTCGTCCTCCGACGGCATATAATTCTTAAAGACCCGTTCCAGCAGCGCCACCGATATATAGACGTAGACGCTGACCACCACAAAGGCAAACAGCACGTTGACAAGAAGGCACAGTGCAAGCGCTCCCACAAGCAGAGCCGCACACAGGATCGTCGTCAGGAGATGCTTATTGGCCATGAAGAAGGAATACCGGAAAAGATCCTTCGTCTTCATCTCAAAGCGGGCCAAGAGCGGATAGATATAGATGCTGACAAAAAGAAGCTCTAGCGCAACAAACAGTTGCAGCGGAAGCAACACATAGACCATCTTGCCAAACGTACCGGCGTTGGCTGTGAGCAGATATAGGTTCCATGCCAGCAGGCCAAATAACAGCGTCAGGATCAGGGATACAAGGATCGCCTGCTTATAATTGGATTTGTAGCCATGCCAAAAATCCCGGAAGGTATAGGATTCCGTGCCTCTCTGCTTCTTGCCCAGCGTGTAGCTCAGCGCCGTGGTCGCAACGCCTGAGTGGAGCATAATGAGAAAGATCAGCACCATCCCCACAGCCGGCGGTATCGCTCCCAGAACCCCGGCAGACATAAGGAGCAGGATAATCAGCGGCCCACCCATAAACAGCCACAGCACATTCAGATATATCATATCAAATACTAAGGTTCCATATTTGACGAAAGGTCCGTCTAAGCTAAAAAAACCTGCCATAGGTATGCCTCCAGATAGAAAAAAAGATTATACGCCGATTTCACGCATGCTTTCGCAAATTTCCCAAAAGAAACCGCGAAAAATGTAATAATCTTATTATACCGTATCCCACATAAACTTACAAGGCTCCAAAACCTTTTAATTGTAAACAAACATTAAACTTTTAT